>CALXVA010000028.1 GCA_944391835.1 uncultured Clostridia bacterium
TATCAAACAAGAAGAGAGAAAATTATTCTTAGCATTGAAGGAGAAAAGAAAGCAGAAAAACTAAGCAAGCTAAAAGAATTTGAAGACATAGATGTAATTTTTTCTAGTAATTATGCAAGAGCAATACAAACTGCCAAATATTTAGCTGAAAGAAAAAGTTTAGTAATACATATTGATGATAGATTTAATGAAAGAAAATTAGGAATACAACAAGAAGATGAACTAATGTATATAAAACAATATTATGACGAAAATATAAAAAACATAGAAGGAGAATCTAGAAAAGAAGTAACTGATAGAATGTTAGAGGGCTTTTTAAATGCAGTTAATAATAATAAAGGCAAGAAAATAGTTATATTTACTCATGGTGCATCTATGACATTTTTATTAATGAAATGGTGTAAACTAGAATATATAAGAGAAGATAAGCATAAATGCTTAAGCTTTAAAAATAAAGTAGTTATTGACAGAAGGTTTAATGCACCAGAAATATTTAAACTGCTTGTTGACGATAACAGTAATGTTATAAGCATTGAAAACATAGCATTAGAAGAAAATTGAAAAAATTTAAAATATGTATTGACTTGAAGCTAACTCTAAGTGATATATAAAATATGAAAACTAAATTTCAAATAAGGAAAGGATGATATAAAATGGAAAATGAAATAACAGAGCACGGAGGTTTCTTTGGTCAAGGAGAAGAAAATACAGCTTATGCTAAATATTTTATAGGAAAATCATATTTAAAACCATTAACAAAACCAGGTTCTTCAGTAGTATCTATTGCAAATGTTACATTTGAGCCAGGTTGTAGAAATAATTGGCATATTCACCATAGTACAAAAGGTGGAGGACAAATTTTAATCTGTGTTGAAGGAGAAGGATGGTACCAAGAAGAGGGAAAACCAGCACAAAGCTTAAAACCAGGAGATGTTGTAACAATACCAGCAAATGTAAAGCATTGGCACGGAGCCAAAGCTGGGAATTGGTTTAGCCATCTTGCAGTTGAAGTACCAGGAGAAAATACTTCAAATGAATGGTGTGAGCCAGTAACAGATGAGGAATATAGTAAATTATAAGAAAGACATTTCACACGGCTAGTCCCTAGCACAACGAAGAAATACATTATGTAATAAAAATAGCAAAGTTTAAGCTTTGCTATTTTTGCGTACATAAAGACTAAATTTTTATAAGACCATTATCTAGTAATAATCAAAAAATAAAATTTATACAATATAGTTTTATTTTCGTAATTAATATGATACAATAATTGGCAGATAATAAAACGAGGAGAAATAAAATGAGTGGATTTTATGAGCTTATAAAAAATGATAAGACAATAATAAACATTTACAATAAGATTCATAAATATGAAGATGAAGAAAAAGGTCGTGCATATCATGACTTTAATCACGTTACAAATGTAGCTAAATTGGTTAGAGAATTACTAGAATCGTTAAATTTCGATGAAGAATTCATTGATGAGGCACAAGTAGCTGCAATTTTACATGATACAGGATGTATAAAAGGAAAAGAAGGGCATCCAGAAAGAAGTTATGAATATGCGAAAGAATATTTAGAAAAAAATAATATTCACTTAAAGAATGAGAGTATGGTATTAGAAGCCATAAAAAACCATAGTAATGGATTTGATACAAATAATATAATCACCCTTACACTTATATTGGCCGACAAACTTGATATTAAGAAAACAAGAATTAGTACAGAAGGCTGTAAAGTTATTGGAAATAGGCAATACCAATATATTAAAGACATTAGCTTAAAGATAGATAAAAATAAATTAGAAATATATTTTGATTGCGATGAACAGATAGACTTAAAAGAGATGGAAGAATACTATTTTACTACTAAATTGTTTAAAGCTATTAAAAGCTTTTCAGCGAAGATGAAATTACAACCAGAAGTATTTATAAATAATGAGGACTGGAAAGCGTTCTATCAAAATTAGTTTTATTAAATTGATTAGATTACATAATTTTTATTGTAAAAAAGTTGTAGTAATAGTTTCGTATGTTAAAAAAATATGACAAAAAATATGTATTTTTACAAGTTAATATGATACAATACAAATTGAAAAAAATAACAAATAATAAGATAGTACAACTAATCTATAAAAAAAATAAACTATCGAAAAAAATTAAAAGGAGAGGGTACAAATGAAAAATTACTTTGGGTACACAGATAAAGTATGTGTTGTAACAGGAGCATCTAGCGGAATGGGCAAAGCAACTGTAGAAACACTTGTAGATTTAGGAGCAAAAGTATATGCAATAGACCTAAATCCATGTGAAGTAGACGGAATAACAGAATTCATAAAATGCAATCTTGCAAACAAGTCAGAAATTGACTTGGCATTTGAGCAAATTCCAGAACATATTAACTGCTTCTTTGGTGTAGCAGGACTTTCAGGAGCAAAAACAGATTATAGAACAACATTTGATTGTAACTATACAGCAAATATGTATATAACACTAAATTATTTAAAAACTAGAATGTCTAAAGGTGGAGCAATAGTATACTGCACATCAACGGCAGGTTTAGAGTGGAAAAAATTCAAAAAAGAGCAAAATAAGGTAGTACACGCTAAAACTTGGGAAGAAGTTCAAGAACTAACTAAGAAGTTAGCAGCATCTGCGCCAGCTACTTTTGCATATATGTATTCAAAAAGATGTGCTTCACAATTTGCATGTGAGCAATCTGTAGAATTTGCAAAACTTGGAATTAGAATAAATAATGTTTTACCAGGCTCAACAGACACAGGAATGAAGCAAGAATTCCAAGACATGGTAGGAAGTGAAGAGGGGCTAATTGCTCAAGCAGGACTTGCAGGCAGATTAGCAACCCCAGAAGAGATGGCATATCCAATGGTATTTTTAAATTCAGAAATGGCATCATTTATTTCTGGCTTGGATATGGTTGTAGATTATACAGACACTTGCTTAAAGGTTCTAGGACTAAAGAAAAACCTAGAGGCAGTATCTGCTACAAACCCTATTATTTGTGCTTTTGCTAAAAAGATGCTAAATAAAGAAGCAAAAAGTAAAGCACTAAAACCGGGTTCAAGTGAAAAATAGTTACAATTCGTGTTTGTTTTTTGTCGGAGCAGAGTATGTTTTAAATTTATGTTGGAGTGCTTAAGGTGGGGACCGACAAGTTTACAAACTGTTGAAATGAACGAATGTGAATTTTATACAGTTTGTACGCAGTTGGGGGCCGGAAACATAAATTTAAAACATACTCTGCTCCGACATTTTAGAAAAAACCGTGAATAGTAACGAAAAAATAATAAATTTCAAAAAATACTTTACACAAAAGTGTAGAGTATTTTTTCAATTTGTGATAATATAGAAAATGACGAATAAAAAATCTATGTAATAAATAATCATAAGAGGGAATGTCTATGCTATATAAAACATATTATAAATCGCCAATAGGCAACTTAATTCTAGTAAGTGACGGAGACAATTTGGTAGGACTATATATGGAAAACCAAAAATATTATCTAAACGGTATAAAGCAAGAATTAACTTCAAAAGACAATTTGCAAGTTTTTGAAAACACAAAAAAATGGTTAGATAGATATTTTGCAAAAGAAAATCCGTCTATTAAAGAAATTCCACTTGCACCAATAGGTGGAGAATTTAGACAAAAAGTTTGGAAAATACTATGTGAAATACCTTATGGAAAAACAACGACTTATGGAGAAATTGCAAAAAGAATAGCAAAAGAAATGGACAAAGAAAAAATGTCGGCCCAAGCAGTAGGGAACGCAGTTGGCCATAACCCTATTTCTATTATAATACCATGCCATAGAGTCGTTGGAAAATATGGAAGCCTAACTGGCTATGCCGGAGGAATTGAGAAAAAAAGAATATTACTAGAGTTAGAAAGAGGAAAAGTTGAAAATTAATTACAATTCTAACCAAATTTCTGCATCGAAATAGAAAAGAGGAAGAGATGAAAAGAATTAACTTTTTTAAAAAAATATATTATTCCATAACAGGTAAAAAGTACAAGGAAATGGTAGAAGAAAAATCTGGCTATGCTATCTTGTATTTAGCCATTTTCGAACTTGTATTTACAGTAATTATTTCGGTTATAGCAGCTAGGAACCTTCTAACAGCATCCTTTGAAGAAGTGTATGACTTTGCGTATAATTTTTTAGAAGATTTTATTGATAACTCATTAACACTAACTTTTAATACTATATTAGTTTTATCGGTGTTAGGATATTTGTATAAATTGCTTACAAAAAATAAAGTAAAATACTCTAAAATGTTTTGCTTAGCAACATACGCTTCTACCACAGCAATGATATTAAAGTACATAGTGTTTATGGTAAATTATATAACAAAAATGGACATTTATTATTTTAATTATGTTTATGTAGTTATAGTTATAATATATTTTGTAGTAAATTTCAAAAAAACTATTGAGAATCCACAAAAGGATAAATAAAGTTGCCGTTCAGTGCAAAATATATCTAAAATAATTAACCAAGAAAAATAACAATAGGGGAGCAAAATAAGTGAAAAAAATAAATAAAAACGAATTACATCAAATATTTACTAATTTAAGAAACAATAAAGAGAAAAGCTTTAATGAGCTATATGAAAAATATAATAAACTAATATATGCTATTGCATTTGCAATACTAAAAAACAAAGAAAATAGCGAGGATATAGTGCAAATAGTTTTTACCAAAATATATGGGCTGGAGGCAGAAAAACTGCCAACCAGCAATGAAGCAAGTTGGCTATATACTCTTACTAAAAACGAGGCACTAAATTATATACGAAAACAAAAAAATGAGGTTAATTTAGAAGAAATTGAAAATATTCCTTATGACGATAATGAAATACAAGAGATAATTGATAGAGATGCATATAATAGAATCATTAAAAAATTAAGTCCACAAGAAAAAGAAATAGTCAATCTAAAGATATTAGGAGATATGAAGTTTAAAGACATAGCTAAGCTATTAGATATGCCAATCCGGTACTGTACAATGGAAGTATTATACTGCATTACATAGTTTAAGACTATTACTAGGAAATTTATCACTTTTCATTATTGGCATTACTTTATTTATGGCTAACAAAAACTTTAGAAATGCGCAAAACATTAGAGATAGTGCAGATATGTCAACAATAGGAACTCTAGGAGGAGAAGAAAATAGTGAAAAACATGATGCGTCAAATATGGATAGTTCTACTCAAAACACAGATAATACAGAAAACGAAGAACAAATAGACCAAAGCGTAGAAAACGAAATAAATATCAACCAAAACACGGATAGCATTGAAAATGCAGGTAGTAGTTCAGTCGATAATATAATAATAGATAGTACAATAGAAAATGAAGTAAATAGTACAGAAACTCAAAATGTTATTGAACAGAATACAATAGAAGAAAGTATAATAAATGATAACGTCAGCAAAACAGATATATGGATACTAAGCCTTTCAGCAGTATTTTTATTGCTTACAATAATTTTTTCTATTATATATATAAAACACCAACAAAAAACAAAAAAGAAGGTGTCTAAATAGTAGATGACGCGTGGACAAAGGGGACTACTGCCTTTTGTCCACACCTAGTGTTACAATTCACGGCTTGTCCTAAAATATACATTGCTACGACTAAAAGAGACTGTGAAATGTAACCAACTAGTACAAAAATCGTAAATTTAGTTTTTGAAAGGTTAAAAGGGTGATTCGAATGAAGAAAAAAGTTGGGATGATAGCAGGAGTAATATTAGTTATTTTAATATTTGTATTTGGGATACTGTATTTAGTGGATTTAAAAAGAATGGACAACAACGAACCTGTGTTATTTAGTACTTGGGGAAGAGATTATACTCCAAAAAGAAAAGAAACTACAGGGATGGATATAGTGCTTTCTTTGGAAGACGAAATAACAGAAAACTCGGTATGGTGTGGAACATTTAATTTAATATGGAATGATTTAAAAAATGATTTAGCAAAACAAGATATAGTATTTGAGAACCAGACAGATACTATAACAAATTTAAATAAAGGTACATTTACACAAGAAGATTTATCAGAAGAAAGCTACTACAAGATATATGGCACACCTAGCCTAGAACTAAAGGAACAAATTGAACAAGCTATAAAAGAAAAATTTAACGAAGAAAGTGACATTTTAAATAGTTTTGATTTTGAAAATGCAAACCCATCAGACTATTTTCTATATTCTATGTTAAAAAAGGAGTTTGAATTTCCAACAGAATTTACTAAATTTGATAATGGTAACTTTAAAAATTATAGTAATGTAAAGTTCTTTGGAATAGACGGAGCAGATAAGGCAGAGACTAGGGATATATTAAATAATCAAATAGATGTGTTATATCACAGTTCAAATGATAGCTTTGCAGTAAAGCTATATACTAAACAAAATGATGAGATAATTATTGCAAAAGGAAATAAAGCAAAAAGTTTTGAAAAAATGTATGAGAATATATTAGAAAGAGCAGAAGCTTATACTGGACCAGATGAGCTAATGATAGAGGAAAATTTAAAAATACCATATATTAGCTTTAATGTGAATGAAGAAATATCAGAAGTAGAAAATCAAGAATTTCTATTTTCAGATGGCTCGAGCTATGAGATAGAAAAAGCAATACAAAGCATTGAATTTGAACTAGATGAAAAAGGTGGAAAAGTAAAAAGTGAATCAGGTATGCTAGCAAATCTTTCAGCTTCTAGTGGAATGCTTTTATATCCAAGACAATTTGTGGTAGACGACACATTTACAATATTTTTAGTAGAAAGAGGCAAAGAACATCCATACTTTGCAGCACAAATTTCAGACATATCAAAAGTACAAGAAGGAGTAACTAAAGAAAACGAGTTAGCAGAAGCACCAAAAAAGGTTATGTTTGAACCAGCTATTACAATGGAAAATATGGACACTATAAATGTAGATGCAGTAAGTCACATAGAACTAACAGAGGAAGCAGAACAAATTGAAGATATGATATATGGATTGGAATTTACAAAAGAAACCTGCGACGGAATCGGCATATATAATATTGTTTTGGACAATGGAGAAAGCTATGGACTCGAAATATATGATGAAGTATGTCATATTACAGTAGGAGGAAGAGGAGAAGCCGTTCTTACCAAAGAACAAAGCGACTTTTTGAAAGGCATAATAGAAAAATATAGTTTAGAAGACGTATCACTAGAAATAAAAGAAGAAACATTAACTAATACAGGTGCTACTGTTATAATTACAGATACACACAATCCACACTATACGCAAGAAATTTTCTATAGAATAGATAAATTAGAATATGGAAATTGGAAAGAATTAAGACCAATAACAGATGATTATGCATTTACAGATATTGCAATGGTAGTAGGAGAAGATAATACACTTGAAGAAAATGTAGATTGGTCTAAACTATATGGAGAATTAGACACTGGAAGATATAGAATAGTTAAAAGAGTATATGATAACGATGCATATAAATATTTTGTATCAGAATTTGAAATAAAATAAATGCGTGGACAAAGGGGACTACTGCCTTTTGTCCACAGTTAAGGAAAGGTATGAGATAATGCAAAAAATTCTAATAGTTGAAGATGATGAAAAATTAAGAACAGAGCTAGAAACTTTTCTAAATAAGAATGGCTTTAATGCTAAGGCATTAGAAAGCTTTGAAAATATAATCGAAGACATCTTGAAAGAAAAAGCTGATTTAGTTTTATTAGATATAAATTTGCCATATACAGATGGCGAATTTGTGTGTAAAGAAGTGCGCAAAGTTTCAAATGTACCAATTATAATGATAACTAGCAGAGATAATGAAATAGACGAATTAATGAGTTTAAACTATGGCGCAGACCAATATGTAACAAAACCATTTAATATTCAAATATTACTTGCCAAAATAACAGGACTGCTCAAAAGGAATCAAAATGCTGGAGCTATTTCGGATAAAATAGACTGCAACGGTTTTGTTTTAAACCTATCAGAAAGAACAATAGAAAAAGATGATAAGAAAATTGAACTTACCAAAAATGAATATAATATTTTACGTTTCTTAAGCTCACATAAAAAAGAAGTGGTATCCAGAGATGAAATTATGGACTTCTTATGGGAAAGTGAAGAGTTTATTGATGACAATACATTAAATGTTAATATAAAAAGGCTAAGAGTAAAACTAGAAGAGTTAGGACTAAAAGATAAAATAGAGACTAGAAGGGGACAAGGGTATTTGTTGAAATGAAATTTAAGGACTTTATAAAAGATAAAATATGGCTAATCGTCTTACTTGTTTTAGCAGTATTAAGTATAGAAATTTTATTATTAGCATATCAAATTTTGCCAATTATTAGGATATATATTGCACTAATAATTATTATTGTTGTAACTATTGCATTATCAATAGAATTCTACAAAAAGAAAAATTTCTATAACAAACTAAAAGAAGATTTAGAGGATTTAACCGAAAAGTACTTAATATCCGAAATTATAAACACACCGGATTTTACAGAAGGCAAAATCCTAAAAGAAGTAATACAAGAAACAGGCAAATCAATGCTGGAAAATGTAAATATATATAAAAGAAATCAAGAGGACTACAAAGAGTATATAGAACTATGGATTCACGAAATAAAAATACCAATAGCAACCAGCAAACTGATAATTGAGAATAATAAATCCAAAGTTACAAGAAGCATTAATGAGGAATTAGACAAAATAGAAAACTATACAGAACAAGCATTGTATTACGCAAGGAGTAATGACGCAAATAAAGATTATATAATAACCAAGACTAGTTTAAAGGAAATAGTAAATACAGCAATTCTTAAAAACAAAACTAGTTTGCTTAGCAATAAAGTTACTATAGAATTAAACGAAAACATCGATAAAGAGGTATATACAGATAGTAAATGGGCTACTTTTATTCTAAATCAAATAATACAAAATTCTATAAAATATGCAAAAGAAGAGGATAAAAAAATAGAAATATACTCTGATGAAAAGAAAGACAAAACAATTTTATACATAAAAGATAATGGAATAGGTATAAAAAAAGGAGAAATAACACGAGTGTTTGATAAAGGTTTTACTGGAGAAAATGGTAGGCTAATGGGGAAAAAATCTACAGGAATTGGACTTTACTTATGTAAAAAGCTATGTGATAAATTGGGATTAGGAATAGAGCTTAATTCAGAAATAGATGTGGGTACAGAAGTTAGAATAATTTTTCCAAGGAATAGCTATATGGTAATGTGAGGTTTTTATATATAGCAGAGTTTGTCCTAAAATGTCGAAACAATATCTATTATAATTTTGTGTTTTCGGCCCCCAACCACGTACAAACTGTAAAAACTTCATATTCATTCAGTTTAACAGTTTGTAAACTTGTTGGTCCCCACCTTAAGCACTCCAACACAAAATTAAAATAGGTATTGTTTCGACAAAAATTAACCACGCAATGTAACCTTAATCTTACAAAAATGTAAGATTAAAGTAATGTAAATTGATAGAAAAAATTATAGAACTACTGTATAATAAAAATACATTCTCTTTTATTCCAAAAAGGTTAGTAATTTGTTATTAAATGATGTTTGGCTGAAAAGTAAGAAAGCATCATTGATTAACAGATTTCTAGCCTTTTTTGTATTCGTATATTTACTAAAAACAGTTGTTGTTGTATAATATGCAAAGTGAGCAAAAGGAATGTCCACACTAAGAAAAATGATTTCTTAAAAATGCAATTATGTGGACCTCTGAGGAAAGAAAGGAATGAATTCTAATGAAACAATACTTTACATCAGAAAGTGTAACCGAGGGACATCCAGATAAATTATGTGATTTAATTTCAGATAGTATTTTAGACGAGTGTCTGAAACAAGATAAAGAGTCAAGAGTAGCTGTAGAAACATTTGCAGCTGGTAATACAATAACAATAGCAGGTCAAATAACTTCAGTAGCAGAGCTAAATGTAGAAAATCTAGTAAGAAAAGTTATAAAAGAAATAGGATATGACAATGAAAAATTAGATATGGACTATAGAACTTGCAAAATAGATGTTAATATTACAAAGCAAAGTCCAGACATAGCTATGGGAGTAGACACAGGAGGAGCAGGAGACCAAGGCATTATGTTTGGTTATGCCTCAAACGAAACAGAGAATTATATGCCACTTGCAATAGACACAGCACATAAACTAGCTAAAAGACTAGCCGAAGTTAGAAAGGAAAAAATTATACCATACTTAAGACCAGATGGAAAAGTACAAGTAACAGTAGAATATGAGAATGACAAGCCTAAAAGAATAGAAACAATTTTAATATCTACACAACACAATGACGGAATAAGCCAAGAACAAATAAAAGAGGATATAAAAGAAAATGTTATAAATTACATTGTACCAAAAACTATGATTGATGAAAATACAAAAATCTATGTAAATCCTACAGGTAGATTTGTTATAGGTGGACCTTTGGGAGATACAGGTTTAACAGGCAGAAAAATTATAGTAGATACATATGGAGGTTATGCAAGACACGGTGGAGGTGCATTTTCAGGAAAAGATGCAAGCAAAGTAGATAGAAGTGCAGCATATATGCTTCGTCACATTGCTAAAAATATAGTTGCAAATGGATATGCAGACAAATGCGAAATTCAAGTATCGTATGCAATAGGTATGAAAGAGCCTTTATCAATATATATAAATACATTCGGAACAGGCAAAAAATCAGATGAAGAATTGGTAAATTTAATAAAAGAAAAGTTTGATTTGACACCAAATGGTATTATAGAATATTTGAACTTAAAAGAACCAATCTACACCAAAACTACGAATTACGGACATTTTGGAAAAGATGGGTTGCCTTGGGAGCAAATTATAAATTTCTAAAAACTTCTCCAATCGCATTTCGTCTCTTAATAAAATTTTTTATTATACACTCTACACCGAATATAAAAACTAGAAGGGACTAAAAATGAACTATAAAATTACAAATGGAGCTATTAGCTTTGGAGCAGAGACAATTTTAGAGGAAATTAATTTTGAAATAAAGGATAAAGATAAAATCGCAATTGTTGGAAGAAATGGTGCAGGCAAGACTACACTTCTTAATAGTATATTGGATAATTCTATGCTAGAGGAAGGTGTGGGAGAAGATAAGTTTAATATATATAAACAAGGAAACCCAACTATTGGATACTTAAAGCAAATAAATTTTGAAAATTCTAATTTAACAATGCTAGAAGAAATTTTAAAGGTATACGAAAACATAATTAAATTAGAAGAAAAAATATCTAATCTTGCAAATGTTTTACAAACCAATTCTGATGACAATATAATAAAAGAATATACTAATTCATTAGAACACTTTGAAATGCTAGACGGCTACACCTACAAAAAGGAATATGAAATAGCAATTAAAAAATTTGGCTTTACTGAAGAAGACAAAAATAAAAAAATAAATGAGTTTTCAGGTGGACAAAAAACTAAAATTGCTTTTTTAAAGCTACTTCTAAGCAAGCCAGACATTCTATTATTGGATGAGCCAACAAATCATTTAGACATAACTGCAATAGAGTGGCTAGAAACCTATTTGAGGAATTATCCTAAATCAGTAGTTATTGTATCGCACGATAGAATGTTTTTAGATAGGATAGTAAATAAAGTATATGAAATCGAATATGGAAAATTGACAGAATACATTGGAAACTACACCGAGTTCGAAAAACAAAAAAGAATAAATTATGAAAAACAATTAAAAGACTATGAATACCAACAAGCTGAAATAAAAAGATTAAAATCAATAGCAGATAGGTTTAGGTATAAGCCAACAAAAGCCAAAATGGCGCTATCTAAACTTAAAAAGATAGAACAAATGACAATTATAGAAGAGCCAAATAAATACGACTTAAAAACATTTCACGCAAATTTTAATTTAAAAATTGAAAGTGGTAAAATGGTAATGTCAGTAAAAAATCTTGAAATTGGGTATGATAAACCAATTCAAACTATATCATTTGAATTGTATAAAGGTCAAAAACTTGGGATAATAGGAGAAAATGGTATAGGTAAGTCTACACTCCTAAAGACATTAAATGGGGACATACCAAAGCTTGGGGGCGAGTTTGAATATGGCTATCACGTAGAAAAGGGATATTTTGACCAGCAAATGGAGTTTTCAAATCCGGAAAACACAGTATTTGATGAAATGTACAATGCTTTTCCAAATCTTACAACTACACAAATAAGAACAATTTTAGGCACATTCCTTTTTTCTGGAGAGGATGTATTTAAAAAAATAAATGTACTTTCAGGAGGAGAAAAGGGGCGACTACAAATATGTAAAATCCTAAAGAAAGGTGCTAATTTACTCCTACTAGATGAACCAACTAACCATATGGACATCATAGGTAAGGAGAGCTTAGAAGAAATGCTTAAAGAATACACAGGTACACTAATTTTTGTATCACACGATAGGTACTTTGTTAATAAAATAGCAGACTCATTATTGATATTTGAAAAAGATAAGGTGACATACTTTGATGGAAATTATGAGGAATATATGAGGATAAAAGCAGAAAACAGTAATGAGGATGAGGCAGATGAAATCTTCAAAGGAATAAAAGAAAGGCAAAGCACAGGGATAGAATTTGCAAAAATTAGTTATAATAAAAAAGCTGAAGTGACCAAAGATATATCTGAATGCAATAAAAAAATTGATGTGACAGTAAGTATGTCTAATAATAAACAAGAAAACGGTGGCAAAACAAACAAAATATCTAATTCGAGTAAAGCACAAAATTCGTATTTCTTAGGAAAAGAAATTAACAAGACAAAAAACAAAATTAGCAAGCTTGAGCGAGAAATAGACCAAAAAGAAAATGAAATAAAGTGTTTAGAAGAGGAAATGTTAAAAGAAGAAAATAGTACAGATTATATTAAACTTAAAGAACTACAAGAAATAATACAGAACTTAAATAGTGAAATAGAGAGCAAAATGGAGGAATGGGACAAACTAAATAGTGAGTTGTTAGAATTGGAAAATAAGGTATAGATTATAATTTATTTTTGTATAAAAGAGCATACTTATAATTTTATATTTTTATTTCCGTCCCCCAACAGCGTACAAACTGTAAAAGCTTCGCTTAACAGTTTGTAAACTTGTCGGTCCCCACCTTAAGACGTAAATCAAAAATATAAAATTATAAGTATGCTCTAAAAACAAACTATAAATGAGAAGGGAGAGGGTAAAGATGACAAACGTAGCAATAGGACTTTTAATACCTTTTTTAGGCACAACTTTAGGTTCAGCAATGGTATTTTTTATGAAAAAGCAAGTAAATAGGAAAGTAGAGAGACTTCTACTAGGTTTTGCAGCAGGAGTAATGATTGCAGCTTCAATATGGTCACTTATTATACCATCTATGGATATGGCAGAAGAACAAGGCGAAATCAGATGGCTACCAGCTGCAATAGGATTTTGTTTAGGAATTGTATTTTTACTTGCGTTAGATCATATAATTCCACATTTACATTTAAAAAAAGATAAACCAGAGGGATTAAAAGCAAAATTAAAAAATTCTACAATGATGGTTTTAGCAGTAACACTTCATAATATTCCAGAAGGAATGGCAGCAGGTGTTGTACTTGCAGGTGCAATGGCACAAAACTCTGGAATTACGTTTGCTGGTGCTATTGCATTATCAATAGGAATTGCAATTCAAAACTTTCCAGAGGGAGCAATTATTTCAATGCCACTTAGAGGAGAGGGCGTATCAAAGCCAAAAGCCTTTTTATATGGAATGTTATCTGGAATTGTAGAGCCAATAGGTGCAATTATAACAATACTTATAACTAGTACAATTGTGCCAATTCTACCATATCTTTTAGCATTTGCAGCAGGAGCAATGATTTATGTAGTAGTGGAAGAACTAATACCAGAAGCACAAGAAGGAGAACATTCTGATATTGGAACAATAGGAGTCGCAGTAGGTTTTGTACTTATGATGATATTAGATGTAGCGTTGGGGTAAAAATTTATATATTATAATGAAACGTAAGAGGGGATAAAATGGTAACTTTAATAAAAAATGAATTTATAAAAATATTTAAACGAAAAAACATATATATTCTACTATTTTTATCAATGCTCGTTTTACTCGTATACAATCTATATTTAAAATCTATAAACCCAAAGGAAGATATAAGCAAGCTTTATGAAAGTGCGTACGATAGTGATATGTTGTACTTAGAATATTACGAAAACTTTTCAGAAAAAGAAGATTATTCTACTATTGTAGAAAGAATTAATTTAGAAAAGTATGCTATTGAAAATAAAATTAATTACAACATATTATTAAATTCTGAAAATAATAATTCCAACATACCAGAAGACGCAAGAATCTTGCTTATGAGATTTTTTTCTAACTTTGAAATTATAATTGTTTTTATTATAATTTACATAGCAAGCAGTATTTTTCTAGAAGAATTTCAAAATGGAACAATAAAAAATGCATTAGTAAAGCCACACAAGCGAGTGACTATAATACTTTCAAAACTAATTGCATCCATAATTATATCACTTATACTTGCAATTATTATTGTATTATTACAATATTTATTAGGTGATATCATATATGGATTTGATAGCTATAGTTTAGAGGCAATTAGATATAATTTTGCGACTGAAAATATTGTTACTATGAATCTATTTACTTACATCTTAATTATATTCTGCTCAAAAATTCCTGTATTTATAATATTTAGTTTAATTATTATATTATTAGGAGTATTAACAAATAATATACCAATAACAATACTAATTTCACTTAGCTTATATGTAATATCAAAGTTAGAAATATTTATAAATAGTGTTAAAAATATTTATTATTGGGATTTAAGTAAGTATCTATATGGCGAAATAACTGGCAATTTAGCTATGGCGATTTTTATATCAATCATAATAATTGCAGTGTTAACTTCAGCTATTACTATTATTTTTAAAAGAAAGGATATTGTAAATGAGTAAAGAAAAAGTATTAGAATGTATAAATTTAAAAAAGCAGATAAAAGACAAAACAATAGTAGAAAACATATCATTTTTCATAGAAACAGGAGATGTTGTAGGATTAATTGGTCCAAATGGAGCAGGAAAGACCACTACTATTAAATTGATTTTAGGGCTTATAAAACCTACAGTGGGCAAAGTTATAATTAATGGTTATGACCTAGATAAGGATTTTAAAAAGGCTATAAATAAGGTAGGGGCCATTGTAGAAACTCCAACTCCATATATGTATTTGTCTGGTTATGATAATCTAAAAATAGCAGGAAATAATTATAAAAGTATAGGAAAAAATAGAATAGACGAAGTTGTTAAAATAGTCGGATTAGAAAATAGAATAAAAGATAGAGTATCTACTTATTCTCTAGGAATGAGACAAAGATTAGGCATAGCAGAAGCAATAATAAATGAACCTAATCTACTAATTTTAGATGAGCCTACAAATGGATTAGATGTGGAAGGAATTATTCAAATTAGAAAACTTATTCAAGAACTATCTCAAAAAGGAATTGCAATTTTAATATCTAGTCATAACTTAAGTGAAATTGATAAAGTATGCAATAAAATTATTGCTATAAAAAATGGAAAAATAATTGCAAATGATACTATAGAAAAATTTAAAGCAATATCTAAAGAACCAGTCTATATTTTGAAGTTAGATAAACTAGACAATATTCAAAATATTGACTTAGGATATAAATTTGAAATAATAGATAAAGATACGATAAGATTATATGTTTCAAATGATGAGCTATCAAAAGTAATGCAAAAGCTAATTGAGAATAATTATAGTATCTATTCTGCTACAGAGTACAATTACACATCAGAAGAGGCCTTTATAGAAAAAGTAGGTGAAAATAAAATTGATTAAACTAATACAAAATGAACTTATAAAAATTTTTAAGAGAAGAAGCTCTTATATATTATTTATTATTTTAGTAGTGGCTATTATTGCGTTTAATTACATTACCTTGAACGAAAATAATGAAAGAATGGCCTCAAGAGCTTATTTAAGAGAATTTGAACCAGTGCTAAATTTAGATAGCGAAGAAATAGGTACAGAAGGTTATGCTTCGGAAAAAAGTGCTATAGATTTCTATAATTTATATAATAAATATGAAAAAAATTCGTGGCAGAGATATGCTTTAAATGAAGAAAGGAAAACAACTTATGGCATAGGAGATTTTCCAACAGAATTTTACAAAGATGTGGAGTTTACAATTAATACAATTAACGATTATGAATATAATTATGAAACCGAAGTAAATGAACAAGAATATAGTAGAGCAAAAGAAAAATATGAAGAGTACATAAAAGTACTAGATGATGGTGGCTGGAAACAATTTGTTAGTTTGAAAATAAAAAATTTAGAGGAAATAAAAAATCAATTTGATACCACAAGTGATGAAAGCAAAAGCATAGATATTGAAATAGAACTTTATCAATATAGATTACAGTATAACATAGAATTTAAAAACGACATTTTAAATGAGTATATTGAAAATTTAAGGCAGTCTCAATATCTTTTAGAATACCATAATTCTAATCCAACATATTATAAAGAATCAATAGAGCTAGAAACAAAAAATGTATCACTGTACAAATATGCAATAGAAAATAAAATAGAATTCGATATTTCAAGTGACTCAAATTTAATTTTAGGGAACACACTAAATGCCAGAACTCTATTTTTAAGAACTTTTGAAAATTTTAATATACTTGTTATTATTACAGTAATTTATATTTCCTCAAATATAATAACAGAAGAAAGAAATAAAGGAACAATTAAAAATTTATTAATAAAGCCACATAAAAGAGTAGAAATTTTAATTTCTAAAATATTAGCTTGCATAATTACTGTTATAATTACAATGATATTTATTGTACTAATACAGTATATTGTTGGAGGAATTATATTCGGATTTGATAGTTATTCTGTAAACTACATTGGCTATAATTATAATAATAATCAAGTTTTTACAATGAATTTATTCCAGTATTCACTCATAGAAGGATTAGCAAAATTGTCAATGTATATATTTGTTATAATATTCTGTATTTTTATAGGCACGGTTAACAGCAACATAATAATGACCATGATTTTAATTTTAATAACATTTATTATATGTAGTACTGCGATTGCAGAATGGTCTAAATATGAGGGACTTACTTTTATAGCAAAATATTTTATTACAAATAATTGGGACTTTAGCAAGTATTTATTTGGAGCAAGTTCAAATTTAAGTGGACAAACACTGTTATTTTCACTAATTGTATATTTAGTGTATACATTGTTATTGCTTTTCTTAACTATTAATAGATTTATAAGAAAAGATGTGTATAATGAATAAAAGTTGTATCTAGCTATAACTAAAAAGAGGGGAATATAATGAAACAAATCGAAGTTACCGTCAGGGTTAATGAAAGTTTTGAAAAGTCAAGAAAAAAATTAGAAAAATTAGGATTTAAAATCATTAGAGAAAGTGATATTGATGATATTTATATGACATCAAAATTTAAGGAACTAAATGCAAATAACATACAATATGTTTTGGAAAATTCAATATTACTTAGAAGCTTAAAAATAGCAGATAGAGAATTAAAAAAAATTACATACAAGAATAAGGAATATGATAGCAATCGGCAATGTTATATCCGAACAAAACCTAAATCTTGATATTCAAGACTTAAAAAAAGCTAAAGAAATATTTGAGTGCCTGGGATTCAATGAATTAGTTGAAGTCAAATATCATGTTATTGTTTATAAGAAAAATGAAATGGAATTAGCATTTCAAATAGTAGAAAATTTAGGAACCTTAATTGAATATGAAAATACAAATGACTTTGAAGGAAAATCACTAAAAGAAATCAACACTGTAAAGCAAAAAATGTATGATGAAATAAAAAATACTGGAATAAGCATCTCAGAAGATATGAATATAAAAAAAGCTTATGAATTAATTAAGAAAAATCTAAAATAAACACAAAAATAAGTTTATTTTTCAAATTTTGTATGATAATATATGATAAGTAAAAACATAGAAAGAGGGTAAAAAATGGAAGTTGTAAAAGATATTATAAATATCGGCGCAAGCGATAAAAACTTAAAATTATTTGAAGGACAGTATGTTTTAAAAAATGGTATGAGCTATAACTCATATATTATAAAAGACGAAAAGACAGTTATACTAGACACTATTGATGAAGGCGTAACAGAAAAATGGCTTGACAATTTAGAAAAAGTACTAGGAAATAAAGAGCCTGAATATCTAATTGTATCACACATGGAGCCAGACCACGCATACAATATTGGTACTTTAATAGAAAAGTATCC
>CALXVA010000029.1 GCA_944391835.1 uncultured Clostridia bacterium
TTACCTTCTTCAACATCTAATTTTTCGAAGAATACTACATCTCCTTCTGCTACTTTGTATTGCTTTCCACAGCTTTCTATTATTGCGTACATTATATGTACACCTCCTCTTATATGTATACTCGCTAAGCATAAATTCAAGGCAGTTAGTTTTTACTAACATTTAGTTGCCCGACTCAGGCGGCTTACAGAACATTATTTTACCATATTCTTCTACTGTTGTCAATCCCCATTTTTTCTGATTTCTAGAACTAAATTTTTTCTAATAATTATTTAGTTACATTTATTCTACACTCTTCAAGCTTTCAATCATATCAATCTTCTTCAAAGAAAAATATGTTACTACATTTACTATTACAGCAAAGAATACAGTTATTACAATTCCTAACACATAGCTTAAAATACTTACTTCTGGATTAAACATTGTTATATCTAGTTCACAAGTTTTTAGAACATACATTGTTAAAAAGTAACCTCCAACTAATCCAAATAATATTCCTATTACAGTTAGTATTATTGTTTCTCTTGCAATGTAACTATATACTTCTCTATCATAAAATCCAAGTACTTTAATTGTTGCAAGTTCTCTTATTCTTTCGCTTATATTTGCATTCAACAGATTATATAAAACTACTAATGCTAAAAGTCCAGCTGCTATAATAAGTATCCATACTACCATATCCATATTGTCCATTACAGTTGCAAACATATCTTCTGATGCAGATGTAAAGCTCACTCCAGATATTTCATTAGAATCATTAAGTAGTATTCTTCCTAATTCATCTTCTTCATTTTCATTCATTTCTTGCGTTTTTGCATATATTTGATTTGATTCTATTTTTGCGTCAAATACTTCATTATACAATTCTGGTGACATATATATATAGTGCATAATATAATTCTCTGTTATTTTTGATACTTGTACTTCTCTTCTATCTCCATCAGAATTTTCTAATGTTATTGTATCTCCTTGCTTTATATTTAATAATTGTGATAATTTTTCTGTAATAATAATGCCAGAGTTATCTAATGTATACGTATTATCTTGTTTTTTTCTATCTCTTAAAGTTATAAATTCATTAAGTCTATTCGTATCACTTGGCATTATAAGTTGTATACTTTGATTATTATCATCTTTAATTATTTTCACTGATTGCACATTTGCACTAAGTACACTAGTTATTTGTTCATTTTGTAAAATTTCTTCTTCAATCTTCTTTAAATAATCAGCAGATTTTTCTTCTTTAAGAGATATAGTCAAATTATATTTATTTATTTCTCCAAATTGATTAGGTATCATACTTGAGATTGAATCTCTAAGAGCAAATCCTGCTATAATTAGAGATGTACATCCACAAACACCTATGATAGTCATCATAAATCTCTTTTTATACCTAAATACATTTCTTGCAGTAACTTTAGCAGTAAAACTAAGCCTCTTCCATATAAATGGTATTTTTTCTAATATTACTCTTTTACCTGGTTTTGGTGATTTTGGTCTCATAAGTGTCGCTGGCTTATGCCTTAACACATTTGTACAAGTGTAAATTGTTGCTCCAACTGTACATAGTAGTGCTGCTGCCATGCCAAGTGTTGCAATGTCCCAGTTAAATTGTAATATAACTTCTGGAACTTCGTATACCATCGCATACATGTCTGCAATTATTTTTGGTATTAGATTGAAACCTATGAATACTCCTATTATTCCACCTATAATGGTTGCTAGAAGTGCATAAATTATGTATTTTCTAGATATCTGTAATTTATTATACCCTAATGCTTTTAATGTACCAATTTGAACTCTTTCCTCTTCGACCATTCTGTTCATTGATGTTAAGCTAATTAGTGCTGCAACTAAGAAAAATACAACTGGAAATACTTCTGCTAAACTTGCAACTCTATCTGTATCTTGTACATAGCTTGCATAACCTGTGTTCATATCTCTATCTAGCACATACCACTCTGGCCTTTCTAACTCTTTTAGGTCATCCTTTGCTTCTTGAAGTTTTTCCTCTGCCTCTGCTATTTGCTCATCAAATTCTTTTCTTGCTTCTTTTAATTCTTTTTCACCATCTTGTAAGTCTTTTTCTGCTTGGTCTAGTTCTTCTTCTGCCTGGTTTAATTGATAATATGTAGAATTTTTTTGACTTTGTAACTCTGCTTCTGCATCTTTTAATTGTTGTTCTGCTTCCTTTATTTGCTTTTCTCCATCACTTAATTCTGAATTTGCTTTTTCTATTCCACTTTCTATTGCTTGTATTGTTGCTTTTATGTCTGTTATTCCTTGATTTTTTAGCTCACTTTCTATACCTGTAATTGTAGCTTGTAGTATTTGTATGTTTTTGTTTACTTCTGTAATTTGTGCCTGTATAGCAGTTTTTTCTTCATCTGTGTCTGCACTTTCTAACTGCTCATTTAATTTTTCTAATGTAATATTTGCTGTTTCCAAATTATCCTTTAGTGTATTTAGTTGTTCATTTGTCTGTTCTAATGTTTCTTTTTGTTTTTGATATTCTGCTATTTGCTCTTCTGCATCTTTTTTAGAGTTTTCAAAAGTTTGCTTATTACTTTCTAATTCGTCCCAACCATTTTCTATTTCTGCTTCTGCGTTTGCAAATTCAGTATATGCAGTATTTCTGTTAGATTCTATTTGTGCTTTACCCTCTTCTATTTCTTTTTTTCCATCATCAATTTCTTTTTGTGCGTCATCTAACTCTTTTTCTGCATCTTTCTTTTTGTCATCTAATTCCTTTTGAGCATCTTGTATTTTTGAGTTTGCACTATCATAAAGTTCATTATACCTAGCTTCTCTTCTTTCTTCTGATATAGCTTCTAAATTGTCTTCTACTTCTGATACTAAATCAGAGTATTTATTGCTTGTTGAGTTTAAATCTTTTGCCCCACTTACAGCCACATATATATTTGTATACATATCTATATTTATATTTTCTTTTGGTATATATACATAATAATCTATTACTCCACTTCCAAGTTTTGTACTACCTCGTTCTGTAGATATATATAAAGGCGATTTTACAGTTCCAACGATTGTGACTTTATTGTTTTTTAATAGCTTTTCAGTTTCTCCATCATCGTTTGTAACATCATCTACGTCTATTTCTATTGTATCTCCAATAGAATGCCCTGTTCCCTGTAAAAATCTTTCTTCCACAACACATTCAGATTGATTTTCTGGAAGTTTTCCTTCCACCAAATTTAATTTGTTAATATTATTTGAAAAAGTCTCTAACTTTACAACAACCTCTTCTTCTCCAATTTTAACTATGGCATCTGCTTGGTATGAGCCTTCAGCATTTTCAATGCCTTGCACATTTTTTATTGCTTCGACATCGTCATCAGTTAGCCCCAATGTAGATATTACCTGAATGTCCATTACATTTAAGCTATCAAAATATTGGTCTACTGTAGCTTTCATATCTGGGCTTGCGGCTCTTAATCCAGCAAAAAAGCCTACACCCAATAATACTATAAGGAGTATAGAAATAAATCTTTTATATGATTTAACAATTTCTTTTATACCATCTTTAAATAAGGCAGTTTTCAACTTTTTCACCTCTTTTTGTTTGTAGATTTTTATTTACTGCAAGATTTTGTAGTTACTGTTGGAAAATATGTAGTTAATCTTGTTGGAAAATAATTAAATTTTGGCAATATTTTATCTTTAATTCTATATTCAAGTTTTAAAAAGAATTAACGTTTTGGCTAGGCAAACGAGTAAGAAAACCGGAAGCGTACTTTGTGTACGCTGAGGATTTTCGCCACGAAGTTAACAACGCCAAAACTTGATTATTTTTAAAACTTTACCATTCGATTTGTGAAATAGGAGTAGGGTTTTGATTTATTTGTATATCGAATGCCGTTCCATTTTTAAAATGTATTACTCTATCTGCCATTGGTGTTAAAGCACTATTATGTGTAATTATTATAACAGTCATTTTTTCTTTTCTACATGTATCTTGTAATAGTTGTAGTATTTGTTTACCTGTTTTATAGTCTAATGCTCCAGTCGGTTCATCACATAGTAGAAGCTTTGGATTTTTAGCAATGGCTCTTGCTATTGCAACTCTTTGTTGTTCTCCACCAGATAATTGTGATGGGAAGTTTTTTAATCTATCTTTTAGTCCTACCTTCTCTAGCATAATCTTTGGGTCTAATGGATGTCTACAAATTTGTGTAGCAAGTTCTACATTTTCTAGTGCTGTTAAATTTTGTACTAAGTTATAAAATTGAAATACAAAACCTATATCTTCTCTTCTATATTTTGTTAGCTCTTTTTTCTTAAATTTGCTTATATCTTTTTTATCTATAATTACGCTACCAGAAGTTGCACTATCCATACCTCCGAAGTATATTTAGTGCAGTAGTTTTTCCGGCTCCACTTGGCCCAACTATTACAACTAACTCTCCTTTCTCTATCGAAAAATTAGTTTTATCTAGTGCTTTTATGGAAACTTCTCCCATTTTATATTCTTTTACTACATTTTTAAATTCTATGTATGGCATACAACTCACCTCAATTTAAGTAAAAAAAGGGTAGACTAGCATAATAGATATTTAATTATCTATTTACAAGTACTCCCCCTTATTTTTAATTATTTCCCGTAATTTTCCCTTTATTTGATATATTATATTGTATCATTTTATGTAGAAATGGTCAATATAAGTTTTGTATTTTTTGCAAGAATGAGCCCGGTGCAGTCTGCACCGGGCTCACAGTTTGGAGTGTTAGGCTAAGAGATTAAACTCTTCTCACTTCCATCAACTCCTCGACGGCTTTCATCCTAGAGATGTCCTGCTGGACAATCTCTTTGGTGATTTCCTTGAGCAACTCTCCAGTTGCTACCGTCGGGTCACTCAGAATGAGTTTCCCACTCAAAGCAATGAAATCGCTCACGCGATCCCTCACTTTGATGATCCCACTCGGGATCCGGTCGAATCCGGTCGTTAAGAAGTGAACCTCGAAGTCCTTTTTTGCCTTGTCCATTGTTGTTCGTACTCCTTTTTTTATACAATTTACCATTACGGTATTCTTTTATTATAGCACCATTTACAATTATTGTCAATTTATCGGCATGATTTTTTACATTTTTTTCCTTTTCCACTACTGTTCAGCATCTATTATTTGTCTTAGTAGCACGTATATTTATAAAATTTAGTAGTACCGCGCAGCGACCAAACGAGCTTTGCATAAGCGAGTGCGAATTGGAGAAACCTAGCACAATTTCATTTATGAAATTGTGGTTAGAAGGTTTCGACCAGCAAGGTACAAAAATTTTATAAATATGCGTGCTACTAAGACTTTAAATAAAATATGCATTGCTTGCTTATTACAATAATCTATAGCATCCTATATTTCCTCTACTCTTGCATTTTCCTCCCCCACAATGTCTTTAAGCTCTCTTAATGTCTCATTATTTTCTCCCGTGTTACTTATATTGTTTAGGAAAATTCCTCCTGCCATATCTTTTTTCTCTCCATTTATTATTTGTACTTGTATATTGTTTTTCTCTCCTGAAAAGAATCTAATTGCACCTCTTAATTTTTCTTTTTGTTCATCATCTGTATTAGTAATGTCTAAAACCAATATTTTTTTCTTTTGCTCTCCAAACTCTTTTATGTCTCTTGCTACAATTTTAGTGTCTTCGTCTTCTCTAATGCTTAGCCTGCCATCTACTAAAACTATATTATCTTCCATTAAAATGTTTGAGCAATTTTGATAACAACTTTCAAACACTATTACTTCTGTAGGTCCGTATAAATCTTCAACTGTAACAAATGCCATTATTTTATTTGTTTTGGTAAACTTTTTCTTTACACTTGTTATTATTCCTGCATATTTTACAAATTGACCATCTTGTAATTTTTCATTTATGCTTAAATTAGCAGTAATTTCGTTTGTTTTTTCTTCTCCTTCTATTGCTTCAGAGTCTAAGCTACTAGTATTTTGTGCTTCCCTCATTTTGGCAGTATTTATATTAGTTTGCATTTCTATTTGATGTCTTAGTTTATCTAAAGGATGCCCTGAAATGTATAGTCCTAGCATTTCCTTTTCCATTGAAAGTAGTTCTCTTTCTGTAAATTCTGGCATTACTTTATATGTGTATTTAAGTTCTTCCATCTCCTTTTGATTTGCTCCACCTAAATCAAACATACTAACTTGCCCATCTAAGCTTTTCTTAGAGCTATCTGCTATAGAATCGATAATAGATTCAAATGATTCCATTAAAGTTCTTCTAGTTTGCTCAAAGTTGTCAAAAGCACCGGCTTTTATTAAACTCTCTACACATTTTTTGTTTACTGACGCATTAGCAATCCTCTCACAAAAATCTGCAAAGTCCTTAAATTCTCCATTTTTATTTCTTTCTTCTACTATCTCATCAACTGCACCTAATCCAACATTTTTTATACTTCCCAATCCAAAACGTATTTTATTTCCATCAACTGTAAATTTGGTATAGCTTTTGTTTATATCTGGTTTTAATATATCTATGTTTAGCCTTTTACATTCATCTATGTAAGCTGGTATTTTGTCCAAATTTCCCAAAAAGCTATTTAGCATAGCTGCCATAAATTCTGCTGGATAATATGTTTTTAAATATGCTGTTTGGTATGAAAGCACAGCATACGCAGCAGCATGTGATTTGTTAAATGCATATTTTGCAAATTCTGCCATCTCGTCAAATATTTTGTTTGCATCTTCTGCTGTTATTCCATTGCGCACGCAACCTGGTACTATAATGTTTCCCTCTTCATCTACTTGCCCATTTATAAATATTTCACGCTCTTTTGCCATTACATCTAGCTTTTTCTTTCCCATCGCACGTCTTACTAAATCTGCTCTACCAAGTGAATATCCTGCTAAGTCTCTAACTATTTGCATAACTTGTTCTTGGTATACCATACAGCCATAAGTAACATTTAAAATAGGTTTTAGCCTTTCGTGTGTATATACTGCATGGTCTGGGTCTTTTTTATTTGCTATGTATCTTGGAATTTGATCCATTGGTCCTGGACGATAAAGTGATACACCTGCTATGATGTCTTCTAGGCAGTCTGGCTTTAATTCTTTCATAAAGTTAGTCATACCTTGACTCTCAAACTGGAATATTCCAACTGAAGTACCATCTTGCCATTGTTTATATACCTTTGGATCATCCATATCTTTGTCAAACTCTACATCTATTCCTCTATTTTGTTTTACTAAGTCTTTGGTGTCTTGTATAACTGTAAGGGTTCTAAGTCCTAGGAAGTCCATTTTTAAAAGTCCTAGTTCCTCTAAGGTGGTCATTATATATTGTGTAGATATTGTATTATCCCTCATATATAAGGGTACATAAGTATCTACTGGCTCTTTTGTAATAACTATTCCACAGGCATGTGTTGAAGCCTGTCTTGGCATTCCTTCTAATGCCATAGCAATATCTAGTAGTTTTTTGTATTCCTCGTTTGTCTCGTACAATTCACGTAATTCTCTATTTTGCTCCATTGCTTTTTTTATTGTAATGTGTAATTCATTTGGTACCATTTTTGCAAGCTTGTCTGTTTCTGCATACGATACATCTAGTGCTCTACCCACATCACGTATTACCATTCTTGCAGACATTGTACCAAATGTAATAATCTGTGATACATGGTCATGTCCATATTTTCTGCCTACATAATCTATTACTTCTTGTCTTCTTTCATAGCAAAAGTCTACGTCAAAATCGGGCATACTAATTCTTTCTGGGTTTAAAAATCTTTCAAATATAAGTCCATATTTTATAGGGTCAATGTCTGTAATTCCTATTGCGTAGGCTACTATAGAACCTGCTCCAGAGCCACGTCCTGGTCCAACTGGTATGCCATTTGATTTTGCATAATTTATGTAATCCCACACAATTAAGAAATAGTCTACATATCCCATTTTATTTATTACAGATAGCTCGTAATCTTTTCTTTGGATTATATCTTCTGGTGGATTTTCCCCATAACGTTTTATAATTCCATCGTCAGTAAGTTTTTTTAGATAATCATAATGTGTTTCAAAGCCCTCTGGTACATCATAATTAGGCAAAATTGTATGTCCAAATTCAAACTCCACATTACATTCATCTGCAATTTTTACTGTGTTTTCTATTGCATCTGGCACATTTGCAAAATAGTCTTTCATTTCTTCAGGTGATTTAATGTATAGTTCATCAGTTTCAAAACGCATTCTATCTTCATCTGTCATTCTTTTACCAGTTTGTATACACAAAAGCACCTCATGATTATATGCATCTTCTCTTTTTAAGTAGTGCGCATCATTAGTGGCAACAAGTGGAATATCTAGTTCACGAGAAAGTTGTACTAATTTTTGATTTACTAGTACTTGCTCTTTTACACCATTATTTTGAATTTCTAAATAATAGTCTTTGCCAAACACTCCCTTAAACCAGTTAGCAACTCGTTTTGCCTCTTCCATATCATTTTTTAAAATTGCTTGGTTTATTTCGCCTGCTAAACACGCACTACAACATATTAAATTTTCATGATATTTTTCTAATATTTCTTTATCTATACGTGGTTTGTAGTAAAAACCTTCTGTAAAGCTTAGAGAAACTAGTTTAGATAAGTTTTTATATCCATCATTATTTTTTGCAAGTAAAATTAAATGGTTGTACTTGCTATCAAGCTCTGCATCTTTGTCGTGTCTAGTACGTGGTGCAACATATACTTCGCAACCTATAATTGGCTTAATGCCATTTGCTTTACAAGCTTTGTAAAAATCTATAGCTCCAAACATAACACCGTGGTCAGTTATGGCCATAGCATCCATTCCAAGTTCTTTTGCCCTTACTGGCAAGTCTTTTATTCTATTTGCGCCATCTAGCAAGCTAAACTCACTGTGTACGTGTAAATGCACAAAATCTCCCATTTGTTTCTCCTTTTTTTGTTGTTTTATTTATTTTTATTTCTGTCTTTTGTTGTATTTTTCTATGTTTTGGATTATATCACAGAAAATTTTTTTTTACAATTTTATTTGCATTTATTTATGTAGCAATTATTACTGTATAATGGTTTTTCTAAAATTTAGTTCTTAACCCTAGGTAATATGTATATGTAGAGAATTTTTGTAGTGACACGTAAACAGCAAAACGAATGGGGCTTATCTATATAATCAAATTAAAATTACATAAATAAGCCCCATTTTCTTTTTCTGCTAGTGAGATGCCAATTTTTTTAACTGCTTATCGTGCATCTTAGAAACTTTTTCTAGATTAGAAATTTTTATTGAATTAAATTCTACTTTTTTATCAGTAGCTTTTTGTTTGAACTCGATTTCACTTGTTTTTTCAATATTCATACTAAATCCATCAAATAAAGCTGGAAGTTCATTTGATATTTTATCTTCAAGTATGAATAAATATTTTTTGATTTCTGCTAAATCTTTGCTGTGCTCATTTAGTATTTTTGTGTGTTCATTCAATGTTTTTGAATGTTCTTCTATTATTTTAGTATGTTCGTTTATTGTTTTTAGTGCAATACTATGTTCTTCTAATGTAGATAAAACTTTCTCTTCAAATTCTTTGCTCATATTTCTCACCTACCTTCTTTTTTATTTTGGAAATTATACCATATATACTCTTAAAGAGCAAGCAAAATCGTATGACAAATTTCGACATTAGAATCAGCATTTGAATTATTTTTAATAATTTTGACTTGTTTATTCTGTTTTTCAACAAATCAAATTATTGTAAGAAAAGTGGCTTCGCCATATGTGCGTTTTGCTTCGCAAATACGTACGGTCCTAGGAAACTTAACCTTGTTGTATAGCAAAAATCTTCGATTTTTCCTATACAATAAAAAATGATAGGTTAACCCCTTCTTAGTTTAAACCTATCATTTTTTATTGTATACTATTGCATATAAAGTTTTCGTGTAAGACCAAATAAGCTTACTTAAATTATTTCTTTTTACTTATTCAATGCCCAAATCATTGCTTTATACACTTTCTTGCCAGTTGCTTCTTCCAAAGCTTTCTTGTATATATCAAGTTGCACTTTGTATTTTTCCTCTAATATTTTTACATCACCATTTGGCACATAATCTGTTTTATAATCTACTAATATCAAATTATCGTTTTTGTCAATGTAATACAAATCTATAATACCTTGCACTAGTATCTTTTCGCTTTCTTCTGCTTCATCATATATTTCTGTTGCAGGTATATTTATATAAAATGGTGTTTCTTTATGTATTTCTTTTGCTTGTTTTAAGTCTTGCCACAATTCTGATTTGGTATATTTGTACAATATATCTGTATTTATGTTTTTTTGCTCTTCTTCTGAGATAATATTTTTATCTTTTAAGTTACTTACAAATTCTTGGAGCTCTTCTCTTGTATAATCTTTTGATTCATTTAATTTTTGTATACACAAGTGAAGCAAGGTTCCTTTTTCTGCCGATGTAAAAATATGCTTTTCTTCCATAAATTTAGGTGTTATGCTTAGTTCGGTTTGCTTGTTTACTTTTTTCTTAGCTTCGTTTATTAGGTCTTCTATGTCTTTGTTTTCATTTAGTTCTTTTAATTTTGTTACAGAAGTATTTGTAGGGATTTTAGAAGATTCTATATATTTATATTGCCATTTTAATTTTGCTAATGTGTTTTCATCGATTTTGCTTTTTTGCACCTTTTCCTCTATTTGTTTTCTAACGTCTATTACTTCATTTTCTTCGTTTTTTAGCTTTGAAATTAGTTCTTGCTTGTTGTATGTGTGTAGTTCTATAGTGTTTTCTATTTTCTCTTCTTTATTTTTTTCATATACTAGTTCTAGCCAATCTAAATAAGAAGTAAATTTTTCTACTAGTGAAGATGGTATTTTATTGTTTTTACTTTTTGAAAAATTTGATAATAGCTTAGTTTTCTTTTCTAGCGATTTTGTTAAATCTCTGCTTAAGCCTGTTATTATTAGTTTTTCCTTTGCACGAGTAAGCGCAACGTATAGCACTCTCATTTCTTCTGAAATGGTCTCTTTTTTTATTTTTAATTTGATTGCTTCTTTTGCTAATGTTGAATACTCTATTTTCCTTTCTGAGTCCATGTATTCCATACCAATTCCTATATCTTGATGTAATAGAATTGGATTGTTTAAATCTTGCATGTTAAATTTTTTGCCTGTGCTTGCTAAAAATACTATTGGGAATTCCAGCCCTTTACTTTTATGAATACTCATTATTCTAATAACATCATCATTTTCCCCAATAATTTTTGCTGATGCCATATCTTTGCTACTTGTTTTTACTTTATTTATAAAATTTATGAAATTAAATAAGCCTTTAAAACTTGCTGCTTCATACTGTTTTGCTTTCTCGAAAAGTAGCTTTAAGTTTGCCTGCCTTAAGCTTCCATTAGGAAGTAAACCTACATAGTTATAAAATCCTGTTTCTATGTATAGTTTCCATATAAATTCATTTAATGGAATATATTTTTCTTCTGATTTCCACTCATTTAGTTTATTTATTGTATCATCTATCTTATGTCTTAAGTCTGTTTCTACGCTAATTCTAGACTTTTGCATTGCTTCGTAAAATGTGCTTTTTTTGTCTACAAGTCTTATCTCTATTAAATCATTATCTGTAAACCCAAATATGCTCGACCTAAGCACCGAAACAAGTGGTATGTCTTGCATTGGATTATCTATAACTTTTAGCAAATTCATTATTGTTTCTACTTCCATAGCCTCCAAGTATGTGTCAGATGAATCGCTAAATACTGGTAAATTTAGCTCAGAAATTTCTTTTTCATAAATTGGTGCTAGCACAGATGTTGCTCTTAATAAAATGCATATATCACTTGGCTTTACCTTTCTATATTTTTTTTGTTTTCTATCATATACGTGGTAACCACTTTTTAATATTTCGTCCACTTTTTTTGCAACAAATCTAGCTTCTAAAACCGAATCTTCTATTCTTTCTTTGTTATCATCGTCTTCGTCATCATCAGAGCCTTCATCCTCTTTTGGTTTATTTGCAATTATTGTTTTTTCTACTACTATATCGTCTTTTCTTTTTATGTTTTGCTCTAATATAGAATTACTTTTTTCTACAGTATTTTTCTCTGCCTCTTCGGAATTTGTATATATATCTTCTTCCTTTTCTTTTAAATCTATTATGTGCAACTCTGCTTTTCCGGCATAGTTAAATTCTTTTGAGTTTGAGATTTGCTCTGTTGAGTTTTCTTCTATCGAGACTTTATTTTGCAAAATTTCTTCTGGTGAAATATAATTTGCGCCATAATTTAAGTATTCTTCCTCATTATAGTCAATGTCTCCTAGTGCTTTGCTCATTATATTTTCGAATACTAGGTTTGTAATATCAAGCACACTTTCTCTACTTCTAAAGTTTTTGAATAACTTAATTTTTAGACCATTATTTTGGTTAGTGCTTTCTTCTTTATTATTGACATCTGCCATACTTGCATTATTTTCTTTCATATTTTCATTTATTTGCTCATCTTTTTGTGCATATCTATCATACTTTTCCAAAAATAGTTCTGGCCTAGCTTGTCTAAACTTATATATACTCTGCTTAACATCGCCAACCATAAATATATTATTCCCTTTTGAAATACTTGTTAGTATTTTTTCTTGCACTAAGTTACTATCTTGATACTCGTCTATTGCAATCTCTTCAAATTTTTCTTGATACTTTTTAGCAATCTCTGTTGGCTCCTCATTTTCATTTACTAGTATTTTTAATGCTAAATGTTCTATGTCGTTAAAGTCTATAATGTTTTTCTCTCTTTTAGCTTTAGAAAATACTTCACTAAATTCTAAAATTAGATTTTTTAGAGCATTTAATATATTATACATATCTAATATATCTTGATTTGCTTCTTTTGAGGTATATTTTAAAACTATGCTATTAAACTCTTTTTTTATGCTATCTCTAATATCCTTTGCCTCGTTTTTTAGGTCTAATGTTACTTTCTTATCAACAGGCCATTTACCCCAGTCCATTGAATTCATGCTATTATACGCTATATCCCAACTATCTAACTTTACAGACTTCAAATTATTAACATTAGCTTCAAGTACTCTCGAAAATTTCTCCAGTTCAGTAAATCTCAATGTTTCATTTTTTATATTTTCAAGTTTAACAATCATCATTTCAATTTGTGATTTTACATTATCTAATATAATTTTGCCCCACACAGTATTAGCAAAATCCTCATCCACATTAACATTAAGTTCTGCCACCTTGCTCTCAAGCCATTTATTAGGGAATGGACTACTTTGTATGTATCTATATATAGTAAGCACTAAATCTTGTAGCTTCTCGTCTCCTCTATAGTCGGTATATGTCTCTAGTAGTTTAATAAATTCCGGGTCGTTGTCCATATACTTTTGCTCAAACAAATCCTCTAGCACATCTGCCTTAATCATTTCCACTTCAGCAGTATCTCCAATTCTAAAATTAGCAGACACATCTGCCTCATAGAAATTATTTCTAATAACATCTAAGCAAAAAGAGTGGATTGTACAAATGCTAGCTTTATTAAGCAAAGTAATTTGCCTTTGCAAACGTACCTCTTCCGGATTTTTCTCCAATTTGTCATAAATTGCATCCAATATTCTCTCTCTCATTTCACTTGCTGCTGCATTTGTAAAGGTCACAATCAAAATTTTATCAATATCCACATTCTCATTTATAACCTTATTTATAATTCTTTCTACCAGTACAGCTGTCTTTCCACTTCCGTGCAGCAGCTGCTACCAATATATTCTCACCTTTTTCGTATATTGCTTGTTTCTGTTCTTTAGTCCACTCCATATATTTCTCCTTTTGGCACTTTGGTGCCTGTCACTTTAGTGCCATTTGGCACTTTTGGGGACAGGTTTAAATGGGACAGCTATGTCACTTTTAGGGACAGGTCCTTTTATCTATTAAAGTATATATTACCTCAAGATTTTTTTCAATAGAAAATGCCACTTTTAAGTCTAGCATTTTCACCATTTAACAAATACTATAACCTTAAAGTGACATTTTTTATATCAAATTATTATATACAAGTCTCTATTATATACTCTATAAATATATTTAATAATAGTCTTAATCAATCTCAATATATTTTAGTTTAGAAATACTTGTTCCAAAAACATGACAACTTTGTCTCGTTTAGACCTGTCCCTAAACACAACAAGTTTGTCGCATTTCAGCCTGTCCCCAAAAGTGCCAAATGGCACTTTTGTGACAGGCACCAGAGTGCCATTATTTCAAATATAGCTCTGGGTCTAGGTTTTCGTTGTCTTTTAAGATTTCGAAGTGTAAGTGAGCTTCGTCTGCTATTTCAAAAGTTGCAGTGTTTCCAACTGTACCTATTGTTTCACCTTGTTCAACTGTTTCGCCTTCTTCTACAAATTCTGCTGTTAGTAAGTTAGAGTATACTGTTGTAAATCCATTTACGTGTTCTATTACAATGGTTAAGCCATATCGTGGGTCATTTTTTATTGATTTTACTGTGCCTTCTGCTGATGCTTTTACCACAGTTGTTTTTTCTGCTGCTATGTCTATTCCGTTATGTGTTACCCATTCGTCTAATGTTGCTGAGTATACTAAGTTGTCTTTTGCATATTCTCTAATTATTTCTCCCTCTACTGGTATTTTAAATTCTGGATCTTTTACTGTTTCTTCCTCTTCTTTTTTGGTAGCTTCTGAATCTTTTGTACTGTCTGTATTTTCTTCTACTTTTTTACCTTCTACATTACTTGTATTTACAGCATACTTTGTTTTATCTGAGTTAGAACTTGTTTCGTTAGTGCTTGACTCATTAGCATCTTCATTTGCATCACCGGTTGTTAATTCGTTTGTTGCCATATCATTTGTCATTTCGTTTAGCATTTCGTTTACTGTTCTTCCTGTTTGGCTACTTGTTTCTTCCACAGAATTAGCATTACTACTATTCATCATTTCTGTGTTAAACATAGCCAATCGTTGTTCTTCTTTGCTATTACTGCTATTTAGCAAAAACATTGCTATAAATGTTATTATCGAAATAAATAAAATTCCTCCCGCAGTGTATAATACTTTTTTGATATCAGTATCATTTCTTTCAAATCTTCTTCTTTCTCTTCTCATAAATTTTCCTCCTAAATAACTTAATTATCATAAGTATTTACATTTTTGAGAGTTTTATACAATTATTTTGTTTTTTTATTAATTTACTCATAATGTACATATATAACAGAATAATACAATTTTACTTTTGTTTTCGACTTAAGGTGGGGACCGACAACAAAAACTAAATACTTTCAATTTCCACATCTGTATAAAAATGATGAATTATATCTTTATATGTTTTTCCTTCTTTTGCCAAGCTATCTGCTCCAGTTTGGCTCATTCCTACACCGTGCCCATAACCAATTACTTCGAACTTGATAGTATCTTCATCTATTGTTACCTCAAAGTTGGCAGACCTTAACCCCATTATTGTTCGTACTTCCACTCCAGACAGTTCCAAGTTTCCTATTTTAATTGTTTTTACCCTGTTTCCGTCTGTGTATTCTTCAATTTTTATACAATCTTCTTCGTCAAAATTTATTTCAAAATCGCTATGTACATCTTTTATTTTTTCCACGAACTCATCTTTACTAAGCTCTACTTCCGAACTGTATTGGCTATATGCATCTTCTCCTGATGTTGATACTGATTGTAAATATGGATATCCACTTCCTCCCCAAACATCAATTGGTGCTTCTGTTTCTCCTCCACTATTTGAATGAAAAAATGCATTTATTGGTTCTCCCTCATAAGTAATAATCTCTCCTTTGGTACTATTTACTGCATTTAAAATCTTGTTCCAATTTGACTCTTTTTCGTCTTCATCCCATCTGTCTTTCCTATCATTTTCCGATATCCAAGCTTGGCAACAAGCCGAGTCATCACAAATATCTGCATCTCCGTGCTTACCTCCATTATGAATAATCTTATATATGGTATATGTTCTAGCAACTACTGCTTGTGCCTTTAGAGCTTCTTCTTCAAAGGATGCTGGCATTTCTGCTGATACTACTCCATATAAATATTCATCTATAGGTAATTCTTCTACATCATCATTATTTGTGTGTAACAATTTTACAGTTCCATATTTAGAATAGTTATATTCAGTCTTTTCTATTTCGTTTGTTTGAGTATTTTGTGGTACATTTTCTACTACTTCTTGTGTAGATGTTCTTTCGGAAAAGTTTGACGTGAATATAATTGGTATTGAAAAACATATAAAAATTAACAGAATAAAATATATTAAAATTTTTCTCATTATTTTCTCCATATTTCGTTTTATATACAAGATTTCTTTTTTTCAGACTTTAGATATGCATTATTGTACACATCTTGCTATATATCAACTTAATTTTATGCAATAACTTCTTTCTTATCTTCTAATTTTTTTCTCATTAAATCCAATATTCTCCTTTCTATTCTGGATATTTGAACTTGATTTACTCCCATAATTTTTCCCACCTCTTTTTGTGTTTTACCTCTAAAATATCTTAGTAAAATTATTTGTTTTTCTTGTTCATTTAAATTATTTATAAGTTCAGTAAGCACTATTTTATTTGTTATTAGTGTTTGTTCATCAATGCCATCACTTAATTTTTCCATAGTTGTTATACCGTCATCATCATTAGACTCCGTTTCATATATAGAGGTAACTATAACATTACTTTCCAATGCTAATATTACTTCTTCTTTTGATACTCCAGTTTCTTTTGCCAACTCTTCTATAGTAATTTCTTTACCTTTTTTTAAATACTCCCTTTGTATTTCTGATATTTTGTACTGCAATTCTTTTACTGTTCTACTTACTTTTACTGGTCCTTCTACTTGCGTATATCTTCTAAGTTCTCCTAGTATGTATGGTACTGCATATGTTGAAAGTCTTACTTCAAAACTAGTATCAAATTTTTTTATTGATTTAATAAATCCAATTACTGCTACTTGATATAAATCGTCTGTTTCGTAACCTCTGTCTATAAACCTTTTTACTAAGCTCCAAATAAGTCCATTGTTTACATTTATAAGCTTTTCCATTGCAGACTTATCTCCCTTCTGAGCCTCTACTATATCTGATACTTGATTTTCATATAACTTTAAGTCTAGCACCTAGCATACTCCTCCCACATTTGCATATTCGTCTTCTATGTCATCTACTACATGCTTTTTTATTTTTTTCCTCATAGTAACTTTTGTTCCCAAGCCAAGTACAGAGTCTATTTCCACTTCATCCATAAAGCTTTCCATTATTGTAAAGCCCATACCCGACCTTTCTAAATTAGCTTTTGTAGTATATAACGGCTTGCGGGCAAGCTCTACATTTTCAATTCCCTTTCCTGTATCAGATATTTCTATTTCTACATTATTTTTTATAATTCTCGCCCTAATTTTCACAATTCCTTCTTTATCTTCATATCCATGTATTATGCAATTTGTAACTGCTTCTGATACAGCAGTTTTTATATCTGCAAGCTCCTCTATAGTTGGATCTAGTACTGAAACAAATGCTGCTACCGTAATTCTTGCAAATGCCTCATTGCTAGACTTACTTAAAAATTCTAATTTCATCTCATTATCATACATCTCTATTTTATCCTTTCTTCTATTTACATTTCGGACATTTTTGTTTGTCCTTTTATTTTTTTGCATTTGTACGTCTCAATGGTTGTCACTTTTATTTTTTTGTTTTAAGTCACTCTATTTAGACATATATATTATTTATGATACTCTTTTCTCTTTCATTGAAATTATCTTACTAATTCCACTCATTTCTAATATTCTTTTTACATTAGGACTTATATTTACTATTTCCATTTCTCCACCTATAAGCTTCATCATTTTGTACCTACCAATAATCATTCCGATTCCTGCACTGTCCATAAAAGAAACCCTACCAAAATCAAATATAGTTTTTCTAGGCATATATCTTGTAATTTCATCGTCCACTTTCCTCCTTATTTTTTCTACAATATGGTGGTCAATTTCTTCTGTAATTTCCACCGTTAAAAGCTTGTCCTTTTTTGAGTAATCAATATTCAACTTAAATCCTCCTCCTTGGCTTTTCCATATTATATTCTTTTTTACATTTTTTTCCAATAGCAAAATTTAGGAAGTTTTGTTGAATTATAGGAAGTTTTCGACAAATTGTGATTCTCGTATATTTTTTTATTTTCTGGAAACACTATAAATAAAAAAATTGGAGGATATTATGGGAAACGAACAATATATTTTAAATACTGTAAA
>CALXVA010000030.1 GCA_944391835.1 uncultured Clostridia bacterium
CCAAATAATCGAATAGATAAAGTACGCCATATGTTTAATAAAAAAGAAAATTAAGTTACTATTCGCTAAATTACAATAAGTAGGGCTGATAGTTAGTTGAAATTATCAGCTCTTTATTATATAATATGAGCTGTAAAAATAGTAACTTATAGGAGGAATTAAAACGACTATTATGGCAGGTTTAATAATTATATTTGGTATTTTTGTACAGTTCGCATTACCTGGAATATTATTGGCTACTATAATAATATTGTTCATAAGAAAAAAGTTAATTAGTATAGATAAGAAATCAGAAATGTCAATTTATATTTTTATCATATTAATTTGTGCTTTTGCATCTTGTGTATTCTTATTATGGAAGTTCGAAAAACCAAATGAACTCTATATAAAAATGCAAGAATTTAATAATAATCAAAGCCTTGTTGGATTATCCAAAGAAGAAGTTATTGAGCTATTAGGAGAACCAGAATCTGAATATAATACTGAGGAAAACAAAAAAATATATTATTATGATGCAGGAAATATGAGAAAAGAATGGTACTTTGGCAAGTGCTATACTACGGATTATTATGAAATTAATATATATTTTGATACGGATGAAAAAGTAGAACATACCAGTATAACAATTATTCCTTAAAAGTAATTACACAAATTACAATATATATGGAATTACATTATTGATTATATTAATTTTTTATGCTAAACTATGTTAGAAATATCTTATTTAGAGGTGTATAAAATGAACTTATTAAATACATTTACAATAGAGCAAAACCAATTATTAAATGAAGCTGGAATATACATACAAGATAAAGATTATTCAAAAGATGAAATAAAAATTATATTTAATAGTATTGTAGAAAATGTTATGAATAAAAGTTTAAAAAATAGAGATATGACTAATTCATTACAAAAATATAATGACATAATTAATATATTAGACAATAATATAAATTAAAAAGAGGTTTTAACACGAATGACATTAGAATTTTTAAATGAACTTATTGAAAATAAGATTAATCAAAATAAATATTTTATACAATTTACATTTTATGAATTAATAGTAAAGCATGATCTTCCTAAAGATAGTAGTGATTCTGTAACTGAATTAATAAAGCAAAAATTAATTAACTATGGTTATAAAGTATATGTTACAGGAGAAAGTTATACTTTTAATTCTACAACTTATACTATACCAATTAATATTTTACTAATTGCTATAAAAAGCCCTACTGCATAAAAGTAGAGCTTTTTTATTAACTATTTCTATAATAAAATAAAATCGACATGTAAAGAATATATTAAGATAAAAAAATTTTTGTCAATAGAATTATAAATTATTTGCTAAATTTAATAAAGTATTGCCGTCGCTTCCACCTAAGTATCCTCTAGTTGTATTTAAACTACTATGTCCTGCTTGATTTGCTACCTGTTCTATACTGTAACCTGCATTGTGAAGCGCATTAGTACAAAAAAAGGCTCTTATTATATGTGGATGTAATCTCGCAGATTTGCATAAATCTTTATAGTCATCTAATAATCTGTTGGCAAAGTTGCGATTAAGTGGCTCTTTATTTTTCACATTCTTTTGTCCTATAAATAAATATGGATTATCGGTATTAATCTTTTCTCTTATTTCCATGTATTTCTTTATTGCATCATACATAATATCGTTTATTATGACTTGTCTAAATTTATTGCCCTTCCCTATTACATTTATAAATCTCTCCCCTAGCTTTATATCTGTTAGCCTTATTGTTACCATTTCTGTTTCTCGTAAACCACCATAAATTAGAATAGATAAAAAACAATAATCTCTTTCAGAATGTTTTTCTCTCTTATTAGCAAAATGCTGTATTCTATTTATCTCTTGTACTGTTGGAACTTTTTTACTTATAAAAGACTTCTGTATTTTTATATAGTCCTTATCTACAATTACTATATCTTTTTGCATCCCCTTTTCTATTAAGAACAAATTGTATTTTTTTAATGCTGCTATTTTTCTATTTATTGTATGAGCAGAAACTTGATTTCTTTTTAAGTAATTTACATACATCACTATATCAGAGTGAATTAAGTGAGTAACTTTTTCACCATAAGAATCTTCATAATATTGCTCAAACAATTTTATATCACTTGCATAGCTCATATATGTATTTTGGGATATACCTTCATTTTTCATAAATTCAATAAATTCTTCTGTCATCTTCCCCACCCTTTCATTTATGTTACATTTTTCAAATATGCTTTTGCTCATTTATGTTACATTTTATATTCATTTTTTATTGTTTTTTCTTTCAAAATGTATCATAAGTGTATTTATGTTACATTTTTTATACTTTATTTTTTTTGCCCCATATATTACATATAGAGCAAATATTGATTATTCCTTGTTTGGATCTAATGACTTTAAATATAGGCCATCTATTATTCCATTTCTATAAAATAATTGTCCCTCTCTATAATATGAATCATAGAGTGCCTCATTTCTATTTGAAATTAAGTTTTGAAGTTCTGTCCTTATATCATCTGGAACATTGGCTTTTATAAATTCATTTAGCTTATATGATGTGGTATAAATTTTTCTCCTGAACTGTGTTAGTAAATTGTCTTTCATTTTAAAAGCCATATCTTCTTCTTTCTTTTCAAATAGCAAGTCAATTATGTCTTTTTTTATAGCCATATAAATCCCTCCTTTTAAATAATTGTATAAAATTCTTTCAAAAAAGGGAACGCTGAACAGAAAAAAATTTTTTCATTAAAAATTGGGACAGTTTTATTAGTCCAAAATATTGACACATAAGGATATTTTCTTTTTTTACACTCATTATTGAATATTTAAAAGGTACAAGCTATAATTTAAGTGTGTATTAAGATTATGTTATAGTTTTTGCTATAACTACCTTCAGAATTTTGTTCTGAAGCATAGCTACTAAAAATTATAGTTAGTAGTAGTACATCTACATTTCATATGTAGCATAATTTTGGGTTAAAACATAACAAAATAGATAGATTATTTTTTATGTCTAAAAATAAGTAGAAAGTATAAAAGCTAATTGCCCCCTAATTAGCAAATACTTTCTCTTTTTTTGCCCTAAATAAAAAGGAAAGGAGGATTTAAAAGAAAATCTTTTTACACAAATTGCAATTAAATTTGAAAGGAGATTATTGTTATGAAAAATGGTTTTAATTTTAATCTGTATGAAACATTATTCAAAAATTGCTTTATTCAATGTTCTACATACAGAAATGGAAATTTACAATTAAGTTTGTTTGGACTTGATCCTAATGTAAATCAAATTGCTCATTTTGCAGACATTACCTTAGAGCAAAATTGTGTTGAGTTAGGAGAAAATGAAATTGTTGTAAATAATCGTTTTAAACCAACACTTGTACCTCAATTAGAAAAATTAGGCATTTTAAAAGAAAAAATAGGTATGTGTATTGTAGATTATGTATTTTACCCTATCTATTCTATTGACTTAATTAAACTAAAGGAAAATTGCTACTATCTACAAGAGCTAGCTGTAGCTTAAATTTTATAATGAAAGGAAGAAAAAATATGGAACAAACAAGAAATTTTAATTTACCACTTGCCGGTAGAATACAACACCGGAGAAAAACAAATAAATGGAAGGAAACAAAAAGTTGTAGATCATGGATATTTCATTGCCAAAGTAAAGGATGAAACACTTTCTTTTTTACGAAATAGATTTAATGAAAAATATCCACAGAGCCAAATGCTACATATAAAGTTTTTTACAGAGGATCCATTATCAATTCGTAATGCTAGATATAACCAAAGTGGTTTAGTATGTTATTGTAACTATGACCAAAATAAAGGGAAACAAAAAGTTGAAGGAAAATGGACACCTGTAGAATGTTCTGCTCAATGTCAATACAGAATTGCTGAAGAAGGAAAAAGACCAGCATGCTCTTATGAGGGAAATTTAAAGTTTTTACTTCCAGACATTAGCCAGGATAGAATTTGGACTATGAAAATTACTGGCTATACTTCAATTTTTAGGTTAAAAGAATATATTGAATTTCAAAAATATCTAGGTCATCCTATAATTGGAGACTATTATTTATTCTTAAAAAAAGAAACTCAAACAAATAAAGACGGTAAAACTTTTGAAAATTTTATTCTCGATATTATTAGAAAAGAAGAATTTGATTCAAACAATTCTACAAAAAAACAAGAACAAGTTTCCACAAATGTTTCAAATAATGTGGATAATCCTATTCAAACTCCAAAGCAAAGTGAAAATATTTCTGCTAAAGCAAATAAAGCAACTAATAATACTGATAAAGCAGATAAAAAAACTACCCCAAATGTTAAATCATCTGCTATAGAAAACAAAAATACGCAAAAACCTAATACAACACCAGTTACTAATTCACAAAATAATGCTGAAGATCCATTTAAAAACTACTATGTTTTAGTCGAGAGTTATGAAAAGGAATTACAAAAAGATGGTAGACCAACTAAATATCAATTTGCAACTTTTGTAGACCAGTATAACAAGACTATAGATGCAGTAATAGCACCTCAATTTATAAAAGAATTTTCACAATGTGATACAGGTACTACTGTAATTTTAGATTTAAAAACAGCTGGAAAATTAATTATTGCAAATGATATTAAATTCGTTCAAAAGTGCCCAAAAAATGTAGCAGCATAGAGAAATATGCCACTACAAAAATGTTTAAGTAAATCATCTATATTTATTATACGCAATGTTTTAATAAAAAACAATGCTGAAGCAAAAAAATTTGAAAGGAGATTAAAAATATGAAAACTTTTACATATAAAGATTATGAAAATTGTTATTTTAGAGTGGGGAGTTATGCAGCTGATAATAAAGCAATGGCCATTTCTATTGAAAATTTAGAGGATGGACCTATTGCCACTTGTACCGTTTATGATATTTATAGTGCTTATAGTGAACATATTACTACTATCAAAAATTATTCTGAAAATTCTCATATGACGAAATTTTTGAAAAAAATAAAAGTTGTTGATGAAGTGCTATTTAGTAGGCCATGTAATTCTTTTGTTGCGGATACCTTATATACAAATAACCCACAAACCATTGATACTTGTTTAATCAATACAGATATTCTAAAAGAATACTCTAAGGTTTGGAAATACAATGTTTAGTAAATTTAAGGCAAAAGACAAGGTTATTGTAAATGGTATTGGCAAGTGCAATGAAAAGGAATATATAAATCAAACCGCTATTGTCATTAACGGAGATCCATTTTTTCTGGATTATAATGTAAGGTTTGAAGATGGCACAGAAGACTGGCTCGAAGAAGAATGTTTAAGAAAATTTAAAGGAGAGTAATAGCAATGAAAATTAATTATATAAAAACAATAGGCTTTAGAAAAAATAAAGAAACATTTGAGACAAACTTGTATGACATTACTTCTATTACTGGTGGTAATACGAAAGGAAAAACCAATATCTTATATGCAATTATATGGGGATTTCTTGGAACTAATTTAACTGGAGATGAAAAAGAGTGGCTTGGGAATAAAAATTCTGATGACTGCTTAGTAGAACTACATTTTACAGATAATTTTAATATCCCTCATATTTTAGTAAGGTATAAAAACAAATATGACAACTCTAAAAATTTTATTATGTTAGATGGTAAAACAGCTACTCAAAAAGACATTCAAAGTTTTTATGGTGATAAAAAATTATTTTTATCAATATTAAATCCAAACTATTTCATATCAAAAAAACCTGCTGAACAAAAAGAACTATTAGACAAGTATTTACCAGAGATAGATATAAGTATTGTTTATGACAAATTAGATAATACTGAAAAAGCTCTTTTAGAAAGTTGTCCCAAAAATATTTTAGAATTTATTTCTGAATTAAATGAAAACAAAAGAATAACGGAGACAAAGATAGGAAATTTACAAGGTAAAATTGAATATGCACAAAATATTATTAATTCTACCGTAATTGAAGAAGAAAAAACATTTGAAAAAGCTGAAGAATTAAAATTTGCTAGAATGGAATTATCAAGTTTAGAAGCAGAAAACACATTTACTAAAACTAGACAAGAGAATATTGTAAATGACCTTAATAACCAAATAGCAGATAAAGAAAAACAAATACAAGATCTAACAACGAATATGAAAGCTGGAAAGCAAAAATATTTACAACTAAAAGCTGAGCCTGTTTCATATTGCCCTACTTGTAAACAAGTGCTAAATCCAGAAGGTAAACTAATTACAATTAATAATATGAGAACAGAATTGGAAATGGCATTTGAATCAAAACAAAAGCTAGATATAGAGCTTATGGATTTAAAAAGCAAACATGCAACTGAAAGATGCAGACTTCACGCACTAGAAAGCAAGTCAAACTTGGAAAGAGAAAAACATATAGAAGAATTAAGGTCTCAAATTCAAGAACTAGAACAAGAGCAACTAGAAATCGAAAGATTTAATAGTTCTATTTTATCACAAAAACACACTATAGATGGTGCAGAAAATGATATTTCTCTTTTTAGTAGTCAAATTATGGAATGCTCAAAGTTACTAGAAAATATTAAAGAGACAAAAGATGTAGCACAAAAGTTATATATTAACTATATTGAAGAAAAAATGAAATTTGCAACTAAACATCTAAAAAATGTTAGCATCAAATATTACAAAGTTTCAAAAGATGATGGAGTTATTAAAGAGGATTTTATTATTCTATATAATGGCAATGAACTAAAAAGCATATCTCGTTCTGAAACTATTGCCACTTCTTTAGAATTATGCAATATGCTAAATAAAGTTGCAAAAACAAATTTTCCTTTATTTATTGATGATAGTGAGAGCTGTGCTGATTATAACTTTATTGAAGATTATTCAAATGGCACACAAATTCTTATTGCTAGAGTTGAAAAAGGAAAAGATTTAACTATATCAGATTATAAGTCAAGTGAGGCTATGCAGGTTGCTGCATAGTCTTAAATTAAATTATTGGAGGGAAACATATGAAAATAAAATGTTTATTAGTAATGCCTGGAAAAGAAGTGCAAAAATTAAAAATTCCAGCAAGTTTAAAATTTGTTAAAGCTTTTATAGGAGAAAATTTATTAAAAATAAAAGTAAATGAAAATACAATAATTTATGCAAATCAAGATGCATCAAATGATGAGTTTAATAGAATTTATCAAGGCTCAATTATTTTTGGTACTTTTATTGTAGTTTCAATTAAAAATAATAAAAGAATATCAATGAAAAGGCGAGATTTAAGAAGATATACAAATATGTTTAAATTATCTAAACATCAAAGAAAAATAGAAAGGTACAAAGATGAATTTTTAGAAGAATACTATGTTTCGCAAAGAACTATGAAAGAGAAAAACAGAGAATACAATAAAAAATATCTTTTTAAAGATGTAGCTTAATATGAAAGGAAGGATCTATTTATGAATAAATATGAAACAGTTATGATAATTAACAATGAAATTACTAAAGAACAAAGAAATAATGTAATAGCAAAAGTAAAAGAATATATTTTGGAAAATGGAACAATTATTGAAGAACGAGATTTAGGCGAGAAAACTCTTGCATATGAAGTTAATAAGCACAAAAAAGGTTACTACTACTTAATTAAATTTAATGCTAATCCAACAAGTATTTCTGAACTAGAAAGAATTTATAGAATTACAGATGAAATACTTAAATTTATTGTAGTAAGAGAAAATTAATTTGAAAGGAAGGTAAATTATATGAACAAAGTTATTTTATTAGGTAGGCTTACTAAAGCACCAGAAATTAGATACTCACAAACAACAAATACTAAAATTGCATTATTTACATTAGCAGTAAATAGAAGATTTGCAAAACAAGGAGAAGAAAGAGAAACAGATTTTATAAATATTGTTGCTTACTCTAAACTAGCTGATTTTAGTGAAAAGTATCTTTCACAAGGTACTCAAGTAAATGTTGTAGGCAGATTACAAAACCGTAGTTATGAAGATAAAAATGGTACAAAAAAATACATTAGTGAAATAATTGCTGAAGAAATATATTTTGCAGATAGTAAGAAAAAAGCTGATGAAAGCATTTTATGGCAAAACAATAGCAATAATACACAAGTAACTGATACAACAGGTAATATAGACGGACTCTTTGATAGTGCAGACGATTTACCATTTTAATTTTATTATGAAAGGAGTTAATTTTTAATGGAAACGAATATTATAATGGTTAAGTATGAGGACAATTTTTGTCCTCGAGTATTTCAAGGAAAAGAATATTCTTATTATACTAATAAAGGATTATCTGTTGGAGATTTAATTGAAGCACCAACTAAGTATGGCCTAAAAGTGGCAATGGTAACAAGGGTAAATGTTCCAGAAGCAGAAATCGAAAAAATAAAACCATATATGAAAACTATAATTAGACAAATTGATAGAGATAGATATATAAATTTTGCAGAAGTTGAAGAAGTTGCATAATGAATGAAAAGCAGATAGCAAAAGTTCTAATAGAAGAACTATTAAAGCTTGGATTTGTTGTACACAGGTATAATGCTGTAACTACTAACTCTATTTATTTGAAGTTGGATTTCGGTGTTTGTTGTGGTATTCGCATTGCCGATCATAGTGGCAAAAAGAAGTATCATTACAGATTCAATGTTGTAAAAGATTATAACGGAGATAAGATTATTTATTTTAAAAATCTTATCTCTTTCTTTTATACTTATGATGAATTGCCACAATTACTAGAAGAAGTACAAAAAGAAAGACAACTAAAACAACAAAGGTATGGAATTAACAATTATAAATCATATATGGAAAAGGAAAAAGTAAATAATCCACTTTTTCAAAGATTTAAACAAATTAAAAATTGAAAGGAATGAAAAATATGGAAGGATTAAAGAGATTAGAACAAGAAGTTATGGAAATGAATAATTTTAATGTTTATACTATTTTTAATCAGATAAAGGATTTGCCAGAATTACAGGACAAATTTGATAATAAAGAAAAGACTATAAAAGGTATGTATGAGTATGTTTATGAAAAAGCAAGAACTGTAAAACAGGGCAATGTAGCAATGGTAAATGATAGAATTGTTTGCTTATGGGCTGCTAATTATTTTAAACATAGTAATGAAGAATTAGGTATAAAAGAAAAAAAGGTATCACCACCACCTGTAAAAAAAGCTGAAAATGAAACTCAGCAAGACGAAAAAGAGCAGAAAAAAGAAGAAGAAAAAAATGCTCAAATTTCTATCTTTTCGGAGGTGGCATAATGGGATATATTAAAAAAGCTCATAGAGAAATTTTAAAAATATTAGATGATACACCATCATTTCCTAATGGTTGGGATAATTTTGTGGATAAACAAGCTGTATATCATAACTTAATTATAAAGTCAGCTAAAAACAAATGCTTTTGTACTAATTGTAAGAGTTACTTTATTAGCAAAAAGAAAATAAATCAAGAAGTAAGATGTCCTAATTGTCATAATACTTATTTGATTAGAAGATCTAATTTAAAATATAAAGCATTTAAAGATTACATTTCAATTTTAGACAAAGTAAATAATATTTTTGTAATAAGATATTTTGAACTAAAAACTGTAATAGATGCAATGCATGAGCATCATACTTCTGTTGCCGAATTTGCAAGAGAAATACCTACAGATAATTACTATAGAGATGTATATGTAAATGAAAGAGTTTCAAAATGTCAACAATACATTTACATATATCATGATAATGGATATTACATAAATGATAAAAAATGGAGGCAATATACTAGAGGTTATTCACTTATTGATTATTCGATAGTATTTCCAAATAATATAAAAAAGCTCTTAAAAGATACAGAATATAAATACTCTTGTATATGGGATATTGCAAAACATTCTACCTATATTGATTTATTGCGATTACTAAAAGAAAAGGAACAAATGCCAATAGTAGAAATGCTTTGTAAAATGAAATTATATAATTTAGCTCAAAAAACTCACGAGTTCAAAAATTTCGGTAGTTTTCAAAAAATTTTTGGAATTTCAAAAGATTATTATGACTTTATGAAAAAGCATAATATAACATATACTCAATTAAAAATTTTGAGGCTATTGAAAGAAAAGAACATTAGAAAAATACATTATTTAGAAAATTATGTATCTTATGTTAGCAATACAACAAATTTAGAGGAAATCGCAGAATACATTAGTTTAAATCGTTTTATAAAGTATTCTAAAATGTGTCGAGAAAAAGTAGATACATATTTATACTCCGATTATTTAAGATTCGCAAAACTTTTAGGTCTTGATTTAAAAAATAATAAATATGCTTTTCCAAAAGATTTAGAAATAGAACATGATAAATTATCTAAGCAATATAAGGTTCAATGCAACAAGCTTATGAAAAAAGCAATAATTAAAAGAGGAAAAGAATTATCTATAAATAAATATCTAAATAATAAATTTATCATATTTCCAGCACTTACAGTAGAATCGCTTAAAGATGAAAGTAAACAACAAAATAATTGTGTAAGAACTTATGCTGAAAAATATGCCGCTGGAACATGTGATATTTATTTTATGAGAGATATAAGAAAGCCTAAAAAGTCATTAGTTACTATTGAAGTAAAAAACAACAAAGTAGTACAAAGTAGAACAAAAAATAACAAAAGTCCAGATAAAAAGCAATTAGCTTTTATAAATAAATGGGAACAAAAAGTATTGAAAGGAGTGGCTTAGATATGTCAAAAACAGATAATAAGGAAAATAAAACAAAGGAACTTTTTAATAAAATTGTAGAAGGTGTACAGAATATCGTAAATAGTGGTGAATATGCAAAATTTTTAAAATTTAGTAAAAACTTTCACAATTATAGCTTTAACAATGTATTGCTTATATTTTCACAAATGGAGGAAGCAACGCGAGTCGCAGGGTTTGCAAAGTGGAAGTCTATGGGTAGAAACTTAAAAAAGGGTGCAAAAGGAATACAAATTATTTATCCTATAAAAAGAAGCTATACTAAAAAGAAATTAGAAGGACAAGATAGTTTATTAGATTCCGAAGATAAAGATACAAAACAAGAAGAAAAAATAGAATATCTTACATATAGATATACTTATGTATATGACATTTCACAAACTTATGGAAAACCATTACCTCTTTCAAATGATAGCTTAAATAGTAATGATAAAAAGGAGTTTTTGGAATTTTTAAAGTCATTTTCTCCATATCCAATATTAGAAGAAAATATTGCTGGATCCGAGAAAGGTTATTGGAGTAAAACAAAACAACATATTGTACTAGAAGATACATTATCTATTGATGACAAAGTATCAGTATTACTTCATGAGCTAACTCATGCTTTATATGATGACTTCGATTATAAAGAAAATAGAAATTTATCTGAAACATTTGTTGAATCAGTTGCATTTATTGTAGCTGATTATTTTGATTTAGATACTTCAATGTGCAGTTTTGAATATATAACATCGTGGACCGAAGGAGATACAAAAATACTCCTAGAGTTAGGAGATAAAATACAAAAATGTGCAAACAGTTTTATAAAAAATTTAGAAGATTATTATAATAATGGCAACATACGAATTGCCAGTTAGGAAGGTGGAATATATGTATAAATTAAAATTTAATAAAAGCGATTTAAACATTATTATTGAAGCATTAAACGATAGCAAAGTAAAATATGTGAATTTAGAGGAAACTTTAAAAGGAGAATATAAAGACTTACCCCAAAATATTAAATTTATATTCAACGATGAAAAATCTTTTGAGCAATATAAAAATAGCACAATTCAAGAATATAAAAAGCAAATTTATCAAATTGAAGAATTAGAAATAAAACTATATAAAATATTGGATGGTGAAAATTGTGAATAAATTAGATTTTATAGAAGTGCAAAGACATATTAACATTTTAAATGTAGCATATCATTTATCTTTAGAAATAACTGATAATAGTGGGCCAGAAATAAAAGCAATTTGTCCATTTTGTCGGCTATAATAAATTATCTAAAGTTGCAACTTTAAGTCTAAATCCACAAAGTAATAAATACTGTTGCAGTAGATGTGGTGAAGGTGGTTTTAGTATTGGTCTATATGCAAGATTAAGAAATATTGATAATAAAACAGCTTATAGAGAATTGTTAGATAGAGAATGTTTTTCAATGGAGAGGTCTAATATAACAATAAGTCCTGTCAATGAATTGGCCAATATTGAAACAAGAGATATGGTTTATAGAGATTTTTTAAATATGCTAAATTTAGAAGGCCATCATAAAAGTTACTTACAAAGAATCGGCTTTTTAAATAGTACTATTGATGCACAAATGTATCGTTCTATTCCTAAGAAAAAAATTAAAAGAAGGTTAATAGCAAACAGTTTAAAAAGAAAATATGATTTAGCTGGTATTCCAGGATTTTTTCAAGAGGAGGACTGGTGCTGGACTTTTTCTGCACCTCGCGGTTTCTTTATTCCATTATTTGATGAACAAAAAAGAATACAAGCATTATCAATACACTTAGATAATGAGTACAATGGTATAACAGATATGTGGTTTTCTAGTAATGGCAAAATCAATGGTACAGCTACTAAAAATTGGATTAGTAAAAATAATATAACATCCGATACTAAAACAGTTATCTTAACAGATGATTTGCTGTTAGGTAATCTTATAAAAGCAATATTAAATGTACCAATAATTTCTTTTTCTAGTATTAGCAATTCATATCAGATATTAAAAGCAATAGATAATACTAATATACAAAATATTATTTTTACAGTTCGTTCTGCAGATAATCAAAATTTAGATTATATTATAAATAGAATTTTTAGAGATTTAATACCACTTGGTTATAATTTAGAAATAAAATATGTCAGAGATTACAGAGATATTTTTAAAGATGATTTTTTAACCTTGTACAGATTAGATAAAGTTGCTTAATTTGTGTAAAAAGAATGTACCGATAGCCTTCCTTATTTTATGAGGTAGGCTATTTTTTATTTTATTTTTATGCTATTATATAAAAAAATGAAACTTTTTTCTAAAAAATAAACACTATATAGTGAAGGGGGATAAAAATGAGTTCTCAATTATCTTTAGAAAATTTTGAAGAAATATATAATAATACATATACTTACACATTAAGATATATCTTATGTAAATGTTCTAACATTGATGATGTAAATGATTTATTACAAGAAACATATGTTGAGTTATACAAAATATTAAAAACAAAAAAAAATATTACATTAGAAAATTATCAGAATTATATAATAGGAATAGCCAAAAAAAAGATTCAAAGACATTATGGTTTATTATATCAATTAAAAAATTGGTCTACTTTTAGCAATTCTGAAATTAAAGAATACGAAATGGATCTTCCATCTAATATAGATGTTGAAGCAGATATTGTTATAAAACTTAATGCAAAAGAAGTCTGGGATTACATTAAACAAAAAAATATAATTTTTATAAAAGTATTTTATTTATATTATTATTCAGATTTAAAAATATCTCAAATAGCAACTGAATTAAATATAAGTGAATCTAAAGTAAAAAATATTTTATATAGAACAATAAAAGAGATTAAAGAAAAAATGATGAAAGAAGGTGATATGAGTGTTCAATAATATAAAAAAAGAGATAGACAAAGATTTTGATAAGCAGAAAAATTATGACACAATTCTATCAAAAGTAGAAGGGGTGAGTTCTATGAAAAGTTTTAAATTTAGATACGCTTTAATTCCTTTATGTGTAATAATTATTGCAACAGTAGGTATTAGTCAAGTAAATTTTTTTAAAACAAAAGAACAACAAATAGCATATAATGGTAATCAATGGCCAACTAAGGAAATATATGCTAATAATTTAACGCAAGATAGTATAGCTATAGTTCCCAGATGGGATGATTTAACAATTTGTCAACAATTTTCAATAGTAGAATATGATGGTTCTACTTATGATTGCAAATATGGAGAAGTCCCAGCAGCCAATATTGGAAACAATTTAGGTAGCACAACATTAATCGGCTATGATATTTACGCAGAGAAGACATATACCAAAAACGCTTCTTTATATTCTATAAACTCTATATCATCAAAATGTGCTATTGCTCTACAATTTGAAGGTACATCTGAATTTTATTCATATATAAACGCTTATTACAAACCAAGCACTTTAAAGGATTTTATAAAAGACTTAAACTTAAGAGAAATTGTATCTTTTGGAACAATAGATTATAAATATAATTATACAGATAGTGAAGGTAACCATCATTTTGATACTATCGAATTTTCAGATGTAGATGATGAAATAATATGGTCAATGCTATTCTCAGATACCTCTTTAAAAAATATACATACTGATAGTCTTGTATATAACACAGTAATTGAGATAGGTGTTGACATTCCAATATTAGGCTATAAAAATATTAGTTGTAGTTTAACAGAAGAAGGATACTTAGTAACAAACATTCTTGATACAGGAAAGGCATTTTACATAGGCAAAGAAAAGGTAGAGGAATTTGTAAACTATATTATCAATAATTATGAAGGATATCGAATAGTTTATGTTGATTCTAATGGAAATAACTTTGATGATGAAATGATACAGAATGAAAACAGACTTTCTGAAGATTCAGTAGTAACAGTAGAGAATAATGTAATAGAAAATGTTGTATCACATAGTATAAATTAAAAATATAAAAATGAGGTGATAGTTATGAAAAATTTTAAAACAATATTCATTTTAATAGGACTTATAATTACAATTTGTATTAGCTTTGTTGTTGGCTTGTTTGTTGGACAAAAAAATGCACCAAAAAATGATTTGGCAATTAGTAAAATATATGGTCAAACATTTTATGCAAATATAGAAAGTATAAAGCAGTATAATGATGGTAGTTTTCATCTTAATGTAAAAGGATTAGAAGTAAACGATATAAATTATAGAGGTGATTTTACATTTAAAGTAACTGATAGTATAGATATGACTTGGCAAGGACAAAAAATTGGTATTTCTGATTTGAAAGAAGGAGATATTATATCAATTACTTTTGCCGATGAAATTATAACTTCTATTAGTCCCACTCCGTTGCAAGAAGTAGTAAGAGTACAACTTTTAAGAGATAAAAAGTCAAACATTGAAATTAACGATAAAGTTACTACAATCGATTTACAAACAACAGGATTGGTTTCTGAAACTCCAATGAAAGAATATAAAAAATATACTCTAAATCAAGAAGAAATATATGAAATATTTAATATTATAGATAGTTTAAAGTTTGATTCTAAAACTTGCGATGGTCTTCCTACTTATTATATCCAATATAATAGCAAGGAAGAAAATGGTTTTGTCGTTTACGGAATTGAGATATTTGACAATGAATACCATATCACATCACAAAGCAATGGGGAAGCCACACTATCCAAAGAACAAAAAGAACAAATTGATAAAATAATAAGTAAATTAGATAACTAAAAAATTATCTATACATATTTAATGAGTTTAGTTTGAAACTTGCCATTAAAAACTCATACTTTGTAAAATTTTTTAAGATACTTAACTTTATATTCAACATAAAAAAGCTAGCGATATACCTCATATATTGTTAGCTTTTTTCATATTTATTTTGTATCTAGTAGAATTTTAATCATTTCATTTATTACATTTTTATCTCTATCTGATAAAAGCTCATAATTGTCTATATTGTCTGGTGATTTTATTAAGTTTTTAAACAACTTGTTAGAAGAACAATTTGCTGTATTACATATATTTATAGCATTATCAATACTTATTCCGGCTTTTCCTGTTTCAATTTGCGATAAAAACTGTGCATTTATATTTAATTTTTCTGCAAATTCTTCTTGTGTTAAGTTGAGATTTTTTCTAATTTCTCTGACATTTTGACCTACTACTATACTATTATCCAAATTTGCCACTAATAAACTCACCCCGTTTATTAGTATATTAAATTTCAGAAGAAAAATGAAATATATAGCAACTCTAATTTTGGTGTAAATATATAGTTTCTGACTATATATTGTTATAGATAAAAACTATAAATTCAAACATAAAGTAGATATAAAAACTATAAAAATATAAGTATGATTTTAAATAATGTGATATAATATTTTCACTTACTATAAAAAGGTAAGAGAAATGTGCCTTTATCTCTTACCTCTATCAATTCGTCTGATTTCAACGGGTTTACGATTAACTAATAATTCGTGTGGCTCAATTTTAAAAATATTTGCGATATGATCTATATAGTCAATAGAAATGTTGCGTTTCGCATTTTCCATTTCAGAAACATAGCCAGAACTTGTGCCTAATAGTTCTGCAAATTTTTCTTGCGACCAACCGTTTCTTAACCCTATAATAGACAATATTGTTCGCCAATATTTGCCTTGCTTTAGTAAGTATTTTTGCCACCCCCCTTGACTTAAACTTACCACTATTGTATTATGTTTGGAAATCATTTAACATACGACTACTTCGGAAGTTTGAATTGATAAATTTTATAGTAAGTATCTTTATTTTTACATAGAATGGAGGTGTACTAATTGTATTATTTGATTTATGTTTTATTCATTATTATTGCTTTTTTAGTAATTTTTATACTATTTCAAAGAAAAAAATATATTTCCAGGTTGTCGAAAGATGAAAAAAAGCTTTTAGAAGTTGGAGATAAATGTTCTTTTTATATCAAAGAATATAATACTCTGAAAGATAGAATAATTAAAGAAAGTCAAAAAGACTCAATAAATAAAAAATATAAAGGAAAAACTGCTTTGATTGGTGATTATTTTTTACCATCTTCTAGTAATACCAAAGCTGTTTTAGAAGAATTGGGCTTTACGGTTGATATAGCAGAAAGTAGTAGATATTTAATAAAGAAAATTGAATATGGTGAAAAGTATGATATTATTTTTAGCAATAATATTTATAAAGATGGAACAGGTTCAGAATGTTTAAAAAGATTAAGAGAAATAAAAGGTTTTTCATCACCTGTAGTTATTCATACAACTTCCAATAAAAAGAATCATTTTATAAGTGAGGATGGGTTTGATGATTATATACTAAAGCCTGTTTCCAAAGATAATTTAACTCCTATTCTAGAAAAAATTTTTAATATATAATCGAAAAAAGCAGGCTTTAAGCCTGCTTTTCAGTATTTGCATTTATAGTTCAACATTATAAAAGTTCTATTTACTTTTTTTATGATACAATTTACTATTACAGTTTTTTGTCATTTTTTTATACAACATCTTCTTTATCACAATTTTAAAAATCATGCATTTTTAGATTTATTATATTTAATACTTTTTATATATATATAAGTTACTGTATATAGAATGATGTATGGTACCACGCATACTCCTAATACTAATAATTTATTAGAATGAGTTTCTATATATGAACTGACAATATTTTTTATGTTGTCCGAATTATTTTCAATTATTTTTTTTTCACCAATAATCGTTGGATATGGTAATACATTATTTATTATTATTTTAGCATTACTGTATGGATTCATAAAACCTTCAACATCTAGTATAGCTATTTTAAAATCATAATTAGTATGCGATATAGTTTGTATATATTCTTTATCTTCTTTTGAACATATCATAATATATTCCGAGGTTAATATTGTGAACAATTCTATAACTAGTGGTATTAAACTCAATATACATATAATAACTAGTATTCTAAAAATAGTTTTTTTGTGTTTAAACATATTTTCTTGTATGATATATTTAATAACTTAAATAACCATACACTCCTTTCTTCGTTTATTTTTATATTAATATTTAGT
>CALXVA010000031.1 GCA_944391835.1 uncultured Clostridia bacterium
ACTATTAACAATATACAAAATAATGTTTCGTGCTTTTCAAATATTTTTTTCATAACTATCTCACTTTCAAATTACTATCTTTTGTTAGCATTATATAATAAAGAGTAGATAATTTCAACTTTATTACCTACTCTACTTATTGTAATTTGTTATTTACTCTATTTTATGGGCTAATTTATTTTTAATTTTCGTTTGTTTCAATTTTATTCTCTATCTCATATTGATAGATATCTTTTCTTCTATATAATATTATCAGGTTTTTTATTCGATTTTTTTTATTTTGAATAATCTTTACCGTAGATATTATTAAATAGACTATTCCTAATATAATTGCATTTGTAATTGATGATATATATTCCATTAAAATTAATGAAACTACACTACATATAATTATTTTTACCATATCTTTATTAATTGCTATTTCTTTATTTAATATAGTCATATTAAAATTATTTGTTTTATTATAATTAAATATAAATCCTATAAAAGAAATTAAATATAACGGAAGTGCTATTGTAGATGGAGAAATGGTAATTCCAAATAATCGTATGTTATATACTCCTCTAGGGATAAATCCAAATTGTATAATAGGCAGTATCATTAAAATTAAAGCAATAATATATATCGTGGTAGAATATTTTTTTAATAGCTTGTAATCAAAAAAATAAATTCCAATACTTAATATTGTGCCTATTATCATATAAATAATTGTACTTTGTATATAATTATCATTGGTATTTTTTTGTTTTAATGTTGCTACAAAAACTCCAAATCCCATTAAAATAGCCATCATCAATAATAATTTCCAATCTAATTTTGGTTTATGAATTTTATTTAATTTTTTTCCTATTTCCTCAGGGGCACCCATTTGTAACACAGCCTTTTCTTCTGCTTCATTCTCTGGAATACCTTTATTAGTATATTCTTCCTCTATTTCTTGAATATGGGATTTTAATTCTTCGCATATTCCTTTTCTTACAGGTCTATATTTAATTTCTCCACATACTTTATCTATAAAATTCTTAATATCCAAATAAAACACCTCCTACAACTTGATTAACTCCATCTCTAAAAGTTCTCCATTCTTCTTTCTTTTCTTTCAAGAGCTTTCTTCCTTCATTTGTTATAGAATAATATTTTCTTTTTTTCGCTACAGTTTTATCCCAATATGATGTGATATAATTTTTTTCTTCTAAACTATGCAATATTGGATATAATGTTCCCTCTTGAAATTCAAAAACATTTTTTGATTTTTCAGTTAATTTTTTAATCATTTCGTAACCATACATATTTTCATTCTCTAATAAACTAAGCACTAACATAGTTGTACTACCTTTTAATAATTCTCTACTTATTCGCATAGAAATCACTCCTTTATACCTTGTTATACTATGTATTTTTATGCATTGTAATACTAGGTATATAAAAAGTCAATACTTTATAAAAATTTTTTTAACAAAAAATCGATAGGAAATTTCTATCGATTTTTATCATGCATAAGTATTCATCAAATTATAATGCTTCTATTTCTTCTTTGGATAAATTCGTCATTTCTTCAATTATTTCTATTACAATTCCTTTATCCTTCATATTTTTAGCAATAGTTTTTCTTTCTTCGCTTTTTCCCTTTTCTAGTCCCTTACAATAACCAGTATATTCAGCTTCTCTTTCATCTAATATTGCTTTTTCTCTTAGTTCTGCTAATCTTCTTAATCTTGCATCTTCACTCATTGTTTCCAATTTTTCCTTTGCTTCTTTCATATTATCATTTTTTTCCATATAATTTACTACCTCTTTACTTTCTGGATTCTCCAAAAAATGTAACCACTCTTTTAGTTTTGCCTCTTGCCCTTTTACATCTTCTCTATACATTTTTGGTATTTCTATTATATGTAACTCTAAATCTTCTGTCAATATCTGTTTTCTCTTTTCAGTCTCTCTTAGCTTCCATTTACTATGAAATCCTAACTCTTTCAAGTTATCTAATTCAAAATCTGCTATTAAGATGACAATAGTTCTTTTTAGTTCTTTATAGTCTTCTCCTCCTTTTACTCCTTTAATATACTGTCTTGACCAGTAGTATAATAATCTCTTAATGATATTCTTTTTTTCTGCTAATTGCATTTCAATATTACAATATTCTTTTCCATTTACTTTAGCTAATACATCTACTATTCCCATTTTTTCATTTGGTAACTCTCTTCTTAATACAATATTTTCATTTAATTCAACTTCTTCTACCTTCTCGTCCAATACTGTATTTAATAAATCTTTTGTTATTCTTTCACTTCCTACTTCACCAAACAAAATCTGAAAAACCACATCCAATTTTGGTGATAGTATACCCTTTTTCTCTTTAGTATTTTCTTCTTTTTCATAGCTCATAAAAGCCTCCTTTCTTGTAATAAGGCTTTATATATTTACTTTTAATTTAATAGATTTAAATTTTATTGATAATAATTTTTATATAAAGAAATAAAAATAAAATGAAATAAATATATAAATTAGAATTTAAAGTTAATAGATTTCAAAAAATTCATCGACCAAATTACTATATATTCTTATATCATACTTTTTAATTTGTAGCAATAGTTTTTCCATTTTTTTACAACAATAGTAGGCATTTTATTGCCAACTATTGTTCAAACTTTCTAATTAAAATCCTAATTCACTAAGCCATGTTCTTATATTCTCTGTTTGGTCTTGTTGCATATTTCCACCTCTAATTGGTAATCCTGCTAATATAGTTGCATTTGGCTCTAATTCTGCTATATCCTCATAAGTTCCTCCTTCACCAGAACCTTCATGTGTGTTAAATGGTATAATTGTTTTTCCAGAGAAATCATAATTGTCAAATAATGTATACATTATCATTGGCATTTGGTACCACCAAATTGGATATCCAATAAATACAGTATCATATTGCTCAAAGTTCTCTATTGTTCCTTGTATTTCTGGTCTTCTATTTTCGTCTCTTTCTTCTCTTGTGTAATCAAATAGTTCATCTCCTTCTGGATAAGGAGTAACAGGTTCTATTTTAAACATATCTCCACCTATTTGGTCGTGTATTATATTAGCAAATTTTTCTGTGTTTCCAGTTTCTGAGAAATAGATAATCAACACATTTTCTTGGTTATCTGTTGTTGTATTTTCTGTAGTATTTGTATTGTTAGTAGCTTCGTCTGTAGTTTCATTTACTAAATTTTCTGATTCCATTGTATTGCTGTCTGCTACTTGTGTACTATTTTCAGTATTAGTTCCTCCTTGCATTGTATTTTCACTTTCGTTGTTACCACTTAACATGGCATATCCAACCACATCTGCTATAATAATGATAACAGCAATGATAATTCCTATGATAGTTTTCTTATTCATCTTTAATCATCCTTTCTTTACTTTATTTCGTTTAATTTAATTCTTTCTTTTTAAGCATTCTCGAAAATATTACTTAACCATGTATCAAAATATCCTGTCCAATTACTATTACTACTTCCTGCTCCAAATCCATGTGGTGCTCCTTCGAATACATGTCGTTCTACTTCTGTTCCAGCTTCTTCTAATGCATCCACACAAGCATTCATTTCACTATAAAATGGGTCTTCTGTTCCATAGGCGAAAAATGCTGGTGGTAAATTAGAATTTCTAAATAGTTCCACATCTGTTGAAGCATTTGCAAGTCTTCCATAGAAGGAATATATAAATCCTACTGCTTTTACATCTGCAGATACATTATCTAGTTCATCTGGCACATAAGAAGAATCTAGCTCTGTTCCATTCGTCAGACCGTCAAAATTTAATATTTCTTCACCACATAAAATTCCTCCTGCTGAAAATCCTATAATCGCAATGTTATCCTCATCAATTCCATATTCTTCACTATGATTTCTAACATACCTTACTGCTCTGGCTAAATCTAAAGCTCCTTCTTGCATCGTGTATGGTCTTACCCTATAATGCACTACAAAGCATTTATAGCCTAAGTTGCTTAATGCCTCTGCAACATCCGAGCCCTCTGGTCTTTCTGCTCTAAATTGAAAAGCTCCACCTGGATTTATTAGCACTGCTCCTTTTACTTCTATTCCATCTGGTACTGGATATTCTGTCATATATGGCATAAAATCTGGGTCATCAAAATAATTTCCATTATTTTGTGTATAATTTGTAGTAGTTGGTATGTTTCCCTCATGCCATAAGTTAATATTTGTTTCTTCTCCCGTTTGTACTACTGTTAAGTCCTCCTCTGCATAATAGTCATTTACGTCAACAGAATTAGTTTGTGTACTATTTGGCGAAGTTGTTTCTTCTACTTGAGAATTGTTTGTTTCATTGCTTGCTACTTCATTACTGTCCATATAAACTCTATAACCTATTACAGTTCCAATTAAAATTATTAGTATTATTACTAAACAAATGCTAACTTTCTTGTTCATAACACTTTCCTCTTTTCCTCACTTTTATTAAACAAATTTACCTTGTATTTAAAACTTTTCTTATTAGATATTACTTTAATACTTTTCTGCCCAATTCTTTAGTTCTATCTCATCAAAATTTGCCCCGTGAAGTGATAATCCTTTTTCTATGGTACAATTTGGACATAACCTCTTTATATCTTCTTCACTTCTGCCAAGTCCACTACCCTCATTAGAGCAAAAAGGTTTTATAATTTTATCTGTTAATTTTGTATTTTCAAGGAACGTAAACATTACCATTGGCATTGTTCCCCAGTAATTCGGATAGCCTAGATAAATAACATCATATTTTTCTAAATTATCTGGATATGCTTTAAGTTCTGGCCTTGCGCCTGCCTTTTGGTCTTGCCTAGCTTCTTCAATACATTCTGAATAATCCTCTGAATATGGTAGCATTGGCTCTATTTTAAAAATATCACTATTTGTTTTCTCTGCTATTTTTTTAGCAATTATTTCTATATTACCAATTTCTAAATACTTTATTTCCCCATTCACATAGTTGTATCCAGCTCTTGAGAAATATATAACGATATTTTTCACTGATTTATCTCCTTTCTTCCTATTCCCTATTTGCATTATAGCATCAAAGACATTGACAAGGAAGTTCAAAAAAGTTATAATTGCATTAACTAATAGTTTAAACCAATCAACTTTTTTTATTGTATAGAAAAAATCGCAGATTTTTGCTATACAACAAGGTTAAGTTTCCTTGGGCCGTGCGTATTTGCAAAGCAAAACGCACATGTGGCGAAGCCACTTTTCTTATTTCTAAATTAGCAATGTGCTTATTAATAAATTGTTAAACTAATTTTCTAAACGGAGGTCGTTTATGTATAATAAATATCTTGATGTTTTTATCCAAGTAGCTGATACTGGTAGCTTTTCAAAAGCAGCAGAAAAGCTGTATATTTCTTCTACTGCTGTAATGAAGCAAATGAATTTAATGGAGCAGGAACTTGGATTATCTTTATTGGTAAGAACAAATCATGGTATAACTCTTACAGAATCTGGAAAACAGATTTATAAAGATAGTAAGTTTATTATTGACTATGCCAATCGCTCTATTGAGAAAGCTAAGAAAATTCAAAACCGAAATAATTATTTTATTACCATTGGCACTTCTTTAATTTGCCCTTGTAAACCTTTAATTGATTTATGGTATCAGATAAATGACGATTATCCCGAATTCAAAATTAAAATAGTACCATTTGAAGAAAATCATTCAAGCACTTTAAATACTCTTAACAGTAATGGAGTTAAACTAGATTTTATTGTTTCTCCAAATGATTCACCAAAGTGGACTGAGAATTTTAATTTTTTAAAATTAGGTGATTATAAATTTTGTATTGCTGTTCCAATTAGCCATCCTTTAGCTAAAAAGGATAAAATTTCTTTTGAAGATTTATCCGGAGAGAAAGTAACAACTATAACTACTGGAGATAGTAAACAGAATCAAGATATTTTGAATAAAATAAAAACAATTTGCAAAGATGTAGAAATATACGATGCTCCATTTTTTTATGATATAAGTGTATTTAATAGATGTGAAGAAAGTGGGAGCTTTCTTGTAAGCCTAGAGTGTTGGAAAGACGTTCACCCAGCATTTAAAACCATTCCACTTACTTCTGGAGAAACCATACCTTATGGAATTCTTTATGATAAAGAGCCAACTCAAGATGCAATTAAGTTTTTAGAAATAATTAAAAGTGTTATATAATACAAGTATTTCTTCTTCACTTAACTTATAGAATTCACCTCCTTTTTTAACCTGTTTTAGGTTATCTTGAAATATTTTAATCTATTTTAGGTTAAATGTCAATAACCTAAAACAGATTATTTTAAAATTTATTTAGAGGAATGGTTTTTAATATAGTTTTAGGAGGATTTTAAATGTATAAAAGATTAAAAGAATTAAGAGAAGACCATGATTTAACTCAGGCACAAATCTCTAAATATCTGAATATGTCTCAAACTGGATATTCAAAATATGAGACAGGTGAAAATGATGTGCCTACAAAAATTTTAATTGAACTTTCAAAATTTTATAAAACATCAGTTGATTATATTTTAGAATTAACTAATGAGACTAAACCATATAATAAAGAATAGTACAAGCTATGATTTATATAAATTCATATTTTTTGAAAAAATCTATAGCTTATTTTTGTTTTCCTTTGCACAAACTAAAAATACAGTTTACCACACTTAAAGCATTATTATATAGCCTAGGAGTGTGTCAAAAAAAATATTTCGAATATGGAATGGAGAGTAATTTGAGTATAGAAATTCTAAGAAAATTTTGGTAGGGAATCTCGAACCCTTTTGAGGGCGCTACCAAAATTTCTCATAGAATTTCTACGAAAATCAGCTTGACCGACATATTCGAAATATTTTTTTTGACACACTCCTAGGCTTAGTAATTAATTTACTTAAAGCTGGGTGGTAAACTGTATTTTTAGTTTGTGCATTATTTTTACATTCTAGAGAATAAAGGCTCAATATTATCTAATTTTAAACCAATTTTTGGTTCAATAATGCTCCATCTCTTTTCTTGTAAGTTTAAGTACTTACAAATCTTTTTGCATGCACTTGGCATAAATGGTTCAAATATGTTTGCTAAATTTGCTATAATTACTACACAAGTATATATAGTATTATTAAATTCTTGGATATTTTCCTTCTTTTGTATCCAAGGTTTTTGTTCATCATAATATTTATTTGCAGTTTCTACTAGTTCCATTGCTATATCTGTAGCTTGTTTAAATTCTAGCTTTTCTATATTTGCTCCTACTAATTTATATGTTTCTTCTATTTTTTCTTTGATGTTTTCATCTAATTTTCCTTCTGGGATTTCTTCTAGTTCTTTAAACTTTAAAGTTCTATTTACTAAATTTCCAAATTTATTCAGTAACTCACCGTTATTAGTTGCAACTAATGCATCTATTGTAAAGTTTGCATCTTTTTTCTCTGGTCCATTATTTATTAAATAGAAACGTAGCACATCTGAGCCATATTTTTCTATTAATTCTATAGCTGGAGTTCCATTTCCTTTACTTTTTGATATTTTTTCATCATTTATGTTTAAATACTCTGATGATACTATTGTGTTTACTAAATGGTAATTTTCCTTCATTGCTAATAATAAGCTATTAAAAATTATGCTATGAAAAACTATGTTGTCTTTTCCATGTACCATATATATAGTTGGTTTATATTCTTCCTTCCAAAACTCTTCCCAGTTTTTCCCTAATTCTTCACATTTCTTCATTGTCGCAGTAATATATCCAAGTACAGCCTCTATCCACACATACATTTTTTTAGATTCATATCCTGGTACTGGTATATCTACTCCCCAATCTAAGTCTCTAGTTACTGCTCTATCTACTAATCCCTGTTTCAAATATTTGTTAGTTTCATTTTTAGCATTAATTCTCCATAAGGTATTATTTTTTGCCACATATTCTTCAATATCTTTTTGAAATTTAGATAATGCTAAATACAAATTCTTATTGTCTTTTAATACTACTTTTTCTTTGCATTCTAAACAAATTCCTTCCTTCAAATCTTCTATAGTAGGAACATATTGGCAATTGTCACATTGTTCTGCTTTTGTTGCTTTGCCACATTTTGGACAAGTTATTTCAAGCTCTCTATCAGACAAGAATTTTTGGCAATGATTGCAATATGCTTGTGGCTCTATTTTTTCATATATATATCCGTTGTCATATATTTTTTTAAACATCTTCATAACTTCTTGCTTATGAAAGTCTGTGTCTGTATTTGTATATAAATCATATGAAAAATCAAATTTTTCTAAAGTTTCTCTATCTCTTTTGTCATAGTATTCTGCTATGTCTTTTGGTGATTTTTTTTCTCTTTTTGCTCTTTCTGTTATTGGTGTACCATGGCAATCTGTCCCCGATACAAACATTACATTGCATCCCTGCAATCTAAAATATCTAGCTAAAATATCTCCTGATATAAGTCCAGCTATATGTCCTAGGTGTAAATCACTGTTTGCATAAGGCCATGCTCCTCCAATCAAAATGTTCCTTTCCATAAATACCTCCTACTATTTGTTATGCATAAAATATAATTCTATATTTATTAAATCTTTTATACTATTAATTATAGCAAAGTAGAATATACTTTGCTATAACTTTTATATTAAACTTTATTCCAAAACCAATCCAAACTGTTGTCGATACTTTTTTTCTTTTTCACTTTAGCTTCAATATCATCTACCCATAAATATGATATAAATGAAAGTAACACAAAAATCAAATCAAATACCATTGTATAGGTTATATCGGAAAGAACATCAGCTGCAAGTGTTTCACCTGTTATATACATTATTGTATGTACTACAAGTAAAGCTACAAAAGCAAAAAGCATAATTGCTGTAATTAAACTTTTTTTTGATTCTTTAGCAAGTATTAGTATAAGTACATAAACTAGTGTTACTGTTAATAATGTTAATGGATTAGTGAAATTTATCATTGGCATTTTTACCCCTCCCCTTTATATATTATTTTAATTTTTCTTCAATTAGTTTTGCTAGGTCTTTCGCTTTTGTTTCTATATATTTTTTATCAGTTCCCTCTATCATCACCCTAACCAATGGTTCTGTTCCAGAAGGTCTAATTAAAACTCTACTATTTCCAGAAAATTCTTTTTCTAGTTTTTCTATTGCCTGTTTTATTTCATTATCTTTATCATAATCATATTTCTTGTTTCCGTCTACCTTTGCATTTATTAATACTTGAGGATATATTTGTATTATATCACAAGTTTTTGATGCTGACATATTTTTTTCTAAAATTATTTTTGTTAGCATTAAAGATGTTAAAATACCATCTCCTGTTGGATTATAATCTAGCATAATTATATGTCCCGATTGTTCTCCACCAAGATTATATCCCTCTTTTAACATTTTTTCAAGTACATATCTATCGCCAACTTTAGTTTCTTCAAAATTTATATTATTTGCTTTTGCGTATTTTTTTAGTCCTAAGTTGCTCATTACTGTAGCAACTAAAGTGTCTTTGTTTAATTTGCCTTTTTCTTTCATATAATTAGAAATTACAGCTAGTATTACGTCTCCATCAATTTCATTTCCATTTTCATCAACTGCTAAACATCTATCTCCATCACCATCATAAGCTATTCCTAAGTTACATTTGTTTTCTACAACATATTTTTTTAATACATCTAAATGTGTAGAACCGCAATTTTCATTTATATTTGTTCCATTTGGAGTATTATTTAAAATATAATGTTTTATTCCAAGTGCAGAGAAAACTTTTTCTGCAACTACAGATGTTGCACCATTTGCAGTATCTATAGCTACTACAAAGTTTGATGTGTCTAAATTCTCAAAATCTTCTTCAAAGTTTTTTCTGAAGAAGTATACATATTCATCAAGTAGATCTGTTCTTATTTCAGATACGCCTATTTGGTCATTTACTGCTGAAAAATCATCTAGCTTTCCTGAATCCATAACTTCTTCTATTTCTTCTTCTAGTTCATCAGGAATTTTCATACCTTTATTACTAAAATATTTTACACCATTAAACTCATAAGTATTGTGTGATGCAGATATAACTACACTAGCATCTGCTTTTAGTTTTTTGGTTAAATATGCTACGCCAGGTGTTGGAAGCACACCTAAAATTTTTACATTTGCGCCATAGCTTAAAAAACCTGATACCATTGCGCTTTCTATTAATGTACCTGATATACGTGTATCTCTACCTATTAAAATTGTAGGCATATGGTCTGAATGTTTTGACAAAACATAGGCTCCTGCCTTTGCTACTCTATATACTAAACTAGGTGATAATTCAGTATTAGCAATTCTTCTAATTCCGTCTGTTCCAAAGTATTTTCTCATTTTTAACCTCCATTTGTTTTGTAAAACTACGTATAATTTACAAAACATATTATACTATATCTATTGTGCAATATGCAAGTATTTTGATATCGCATATTACATTTTGTTTGGCATTTGTATTCCTAGTAAACTAGCACCTGTTTTTAATATTATATTAGCACAATAAGTTAAATATACTCTAGCATTTTGTAATTTTTTATCTTCGCAAATAATTTTATTTTCATTGTAGAATGTGCTAAAAGCTTTAGCCACATCTATTAAATACTTTGAAATTATATATGGTTCGTTTTTATCTGCTGCTTGTTTTACTATGCTATTAAACTTATATAGTTCCTTTGCAAGATTTATAGATGCATCATCATTTAAAGCATTAATATCTATTTCACTCGCATTAGGAATCTTTCCTACTTTTTCTAGTACACTGTTTGTACGTACATACATATATTGTAAATATGGTCCTGTCTCACCATTAAAATTTAAAGCTATATTCCAATCGAAAATTTGGTCTTTAATATTACTTGTTGACAACGTATTAAATATTATAGCACCAATTCCTACTTTTTTTGCAACATCTTCTTTATCTTCTAGTTCTGGATTTTTTTCATCAATAATTTCTTTTGCTTTCTCTATTGTTTCATTTAATAAATCTTCTATTTTTACTACATTTCCTAATCTAGTAGACATTCTTCCAGATGGTAAACTAACCATTCCATAAGAAACGTGTTTTAACCCGTTTACATATTTTTCATCTACTAAGTACTTTGCTACTGCAAAAATTTGCTTAAAGTGTAGATTCTGCTCATAAGCAACAACATATAAACATTTATCAAAATCATAAGTTTTTGCTCTGTACATTATAGCTGCCAAATCCCTAGTTGCATAGATGGAAGAACCATTTGCTTTTTGTATGATGCAAGGTGTTTCAATTCCCACATCTGATAGGTCTACTATCTTAGCTCCCTCTGACTCTTTTAGCACTCCTTTGTTTTCAAGTTTTTCCACAACCTCATTCATTTTATTAGCATAGAAAGCTTCTCCATTGTATGAATCAAATTTAACATCTAAAATATCATAAATTTTGTTAAACTCTACCATACTTAGTTCTTTAAATTTATTCCATATATCTGTGCAATATTTATCTCCTGACTCTAGCAATCTAAAATTTTCTCTACACTTTTCAAGAATAGCATCATCTTTTTTGCACAAATCATTTATTCTAACATACATATCCATCATCTTATTAATTGGGTCTGTAGATAAATCGTATTCGTCTTTCCACATATTATATGCTTCTATCATTTTTCCAAATTGTGTACCATAATCTCCTAAATGATTTATTCCTATTGTGTTGTAGCCCAAGAATTTATATATTCTATATAATGAGTTTCCTATAAGAGTAGTCCTTAAATGTCCAATATGAAATGGCTTTGCTATATTTGGAGAGGAATATTCCACCACAATATTTTTGCCCTTTCCAATATTGCTACTACCATATTCTTCTTTTTTTACATCAATTTCATCTAAAACTGTTCTTACTATAGCCATCGGATTTATATAGAAGTTTAGATATCCGTTTATTACTTTAGTTTCAGACACTATCTCTTTTGAAATATTTAATTTATCATTTATTTCAGTTGCTATCATCTGAGGGGCTTTTTTCATTTCTTTTGCAAGCTTAAAGCATGGGAGAGAAAAATCTCCCATCTCTTTGTTTGCTGGAACTTCTATATAATCATAAATATTTTCTATATTTGTAACTTTTTTTACTTCATCTGCTATTATATTTTTAAAGTCTAACATATTCTCACCTTTCTATGCGCAATTAGTACATAGTTTATTTTTGCGCAAATCTCATTAATCTCCTAAATTAATTCCAATGGCTCTAGCTGTTTTTACTAGTTCATCATCCATTGTTACTTTTCTTAAGTTACTCTCTGGTGTATTTCCAGATACAGCACCAATTTGTTTATTATTTCCCACAACGTCTTCTAATGATACACAATTTAGTTTTCCATCTTTTATTACGGTTAGCACATTAAATTTTCCTTCTAGTGCAAGTTGCATTGCGTGTGAACCATATTTTGTAGAAAGTACTCTATCAAAAGCAGTAGGAGAGCCACCTCTTTGCATATATCCAAGTACTGTGCATCTTGCTTCTAATCCTGTTAATTCTTCTAATTGTTTTGCAACAATTTCGCCAATTCCACCTAGTTTAGTATTATCCACACCAGAACCATTGCTTCTCATATTTTTAACGTGTATATCTCCACCTTTTGGTTTTGCACCTTCTGCAACAACAACTATGCTAAAAGATTTTCCTCTATTCTTTCTGTTTATAACTTTTCTTGCCGCACTATTTATATCAAAAGGTATTTCTGGTATTAAAGCCACATCAGCTCCACCTGCTATTGCAGATTCTAAGGCTATCCAACCAGCATATCTTCCCATTACTTCCAATACCATAATTCTATGATGTGTTTCTCCTGTAGTATGCAATCTATCTATTGCCTCTGCTGCAACAGATACTGCTGTATTGTATCCAAAAGTAATCTCTGTACATGCAACATCATTATCTATTGTTTTTGGAACACCTATAACGTTAATTCCTTTTAAAGACAAATCTCTTGCAGATTTTTGTGTACCGTCTCCTCCAAGAGTAAATAAACAATCGATTTCATCCTTTTTTATATTTTCTACACATATATCTGATAAATCTTTGTATACTGTTTGTCCATTTTCTTCTACTGGATAATTGAATACATTTGCATTAGTTGATGAACCTATGATTGAGCCACCTTTTGGTAATATTCCCACTGCATTTCCTGTTGAACTTGTACCTAATCTAACAATATCGTTTTTTAGTAAACCTCTAAATCCATCTATAAATCCATAACATTCTACATCTTTATTTTCTGCCGTTTTTATAATTGCTCTTATAACAGCATTAAATCCTGAAACGTCTCCTCCATTAGCTAGTATAGCTACTTTTTTTAACATAATCTTTCTCTCCTTTGTATGTTTATTTTTTCACAATAATATTATACCAGTAAATAGAAAAAATACAACTTTTTTTTGTTATTTTTCTACTTTACTGGTATAAATTGTCTTAAACTGCAATATTAGTTTATATCAAATATATATTTTCTTCATTCTTTTGTAGTTATATGTATATTTCCTATATCTGCATTTAACTCTCTTGTAATAATATTTTGAATCTGCGCAATTTCCTCTTTCTTTATGTCATTTTCTTTAACAATAACATTTATACTATCTCCATTTACAAAAATAATTAAATCTTCAATGCCTTTTGTTTTTAATAAATTTTCTGTTATCATTAAAGCATTTTGCTCATTATTCAATTTTGTTATTTCTTCTTGAGCCGTTTTCTTTTGTGCTTCACTCACATTAGAATTATTTAGTATATCTTGATAATTTTCTATGCGTTTAGAATACATATTTTCTCGTTCAAGCCTTGAACTTGTAAAATATTCATCTATAGTCTCTATACTATCTGAATTTGTCTCTATTGTACCTGTTATTACATTAGAACTATATACTGTGCTATTATCGGTGTTATTGTCTGTGCCCTCACTATTCTCAATTAAATTACTATTCTCTGTACTTTCTACCATCTCGGAATTACTACCAATTTCATTTAGATTTTGAGCTACATTAGCACTAACAAGTTTGGCATCACCTATACTAGCCATCTCCTCCGAATCAGCTATACTGCTCGCATCTATAGATGTTTTTGTATCCTCTTTATTGTTATTCATATAACTTAAGTATCCTGCTGTAATTAGCATTAAGCCTATTGTAAACACAACAATTTGATTCTTCTTAAAAAAATTCATACTAACCTCCTTATTTGGCACCTTGGTGCCTGTCACAAAAGTGCCATTTGGCACTTTTGGGGACAGGTATGTCCCTAATGTGACATTTCAAATACTTGTATTTTATGAGTAGATAAACCTGTTACTGCAGATACTGCTTGTATTATATTAGTTTTAACTGTAACATCACCTGCCCCCTCTGCTGTAATAATTGCACCTTCGACTGTTGGGCTTATTACACTTTGCGTGATTAACGTTTTTTTATCCCCATTTTCTTCATATATCACTTCTTTTTTTGTATCAGTTTGTGTAATTTTTCGTGTTCCTCCTTCGCTGTCTGTTTCTTCTGTGTCTTGCTGACTACTTTCTTCGTTATATACAGGTATTGTTTTACTCGTCTCTGAATATGTAATCATAACTTTTACTTTGCCTACACCATTTATATTTGACAAAATATCTTCTAATTCTTTTACTACAGTATTATTTGTATTATCTGTCTCTGTATTTCCTGCACTACTATTTTGATTTTCAGAGTCTGATGCTAATTTTTTATTAGCATCTGTAGTTTGTGTATTTGTCCCATTATCTTGAGAGTTTCCATTCCAGATAAAATTTATTATAATTATTGTTATGATAAGTATAATTACAAATACTACCAAATTTTCTAGTTTTTTCTTGTCTGGTTCCTCTTCTTTTTTAGCTAATAAGCCTTTTATCTTATCTTTTAACATTCTTTCTTTCCTCCTTTTCTAATGTATTGCAAAAATCAGACCTGTGCCGAAAGATGCCATAAATGTCCCAATTAGACCTGTCCCCAAACACGACATGTTTGTCGCAAAAGAGCCTGTCCCTAAACCCGACATTAATTTATTGTTATGTTGTTTTCTTTTACTTCGTATACACTACTAATATATTCTTTTAGTTCTTGTTTTTGCATTATCGACAGGCCATTTAATTTGTTATTACCACTCGTTGTTTCCGTAGTATTTTCAATGCTACTTTTACTATCATTTTTGTTTTCTATGCTGTCCTTCGAAACACTTATATCTACTTTGTCTACTACTTCTATTCTTTCTACATTTTCTACATTATTCAGTTGGTTTTCTGTAGATTCTGTTTTTGTATTTTCTGTGCTATAGCCTGTTCTTTTCTCCACGTCTAGTACAACACTTTGTATCTCATAACTTCCATCATTTGCTACACTTATTTTTATATTGTTTACAGCATAGCTTTTTGCTTCTATTTTTGCTTTCATATCTTCTTTTATTCCACTTACATATATATCAAGTATATTATCCTCATTCTGTATTTCCATTTGATTTTGTGTCTTGCTAGCGGTTTTAGCTTCTTCTATATACTCATCTAAGTCAATTATGTCTGATACTTGTATTTCTTTACCAGATATTTTAGTAATAACAGGTGATACTATGGTAAATAATACATATATTCCAATTACTATTTTTATGTATTTTTTACTGTTTCCCTCTGGCAGTATCATTTCTATAATCGTGCCTATTATTACAGCAACTATTATTGCTTGCGACCAATCACTTAACCAATCAATAGAATATCCCTCCTATCTATACATCATTCCACTATTAGATATTTTTATAACCAAGGTGACCCCTATAATAAACATTACAGATACGCTACACATTATTGCGAGAAAGGTTTTAAATGTGTCTCCCATTTGGTCTAATAGCGAAACGATTTTGCTATCTGCTATAGGTTGACAAAGTGCCGAGCCCAAGTAATATATTCCCATCAGCACTGCCAGCTTTACAATAGGTAATACTACGATTCCTATTATAATTACTATTCCTACAATTCCTGTAGCATTTTTAAGTATTGAACTGCAACCTATTACTGTGTCAACTGCATCACCTAATATTTTTCCTACAACTGGTATAAAACTAGATACTGCTGCTTTTGCGGTTTTAGCAGTTATTCCATCGACACTACTGCTTAAGCTTCCCTCTATGGATACAAGTCCTACGAATAGTGTAAGTACAACACCTAATACCCATACAACACTACTTTTGAAGAATTTAGATAATTTATCTATTTGCACCTTGTCCGATATTTTAGATACAATTCCAAGTGAAGTAGAAATTAGAACAAGTGGAATTATTATTCCAGTAATAAAGTTTCCGATGAAAGTTATTACAAATAATATTATGGGTTGAATTAAATTTGCTGATACTACACTTCCTGTTGTTATCATTAAAGTTATTAGAATTGGTATTAAAGAGTTCATAAATCCAACCAAACTCTGTATGGATTCTTTGATGACTTCCAATATTTGTGCGAAATTTGTCATCATTAGTGTTACTATAAGTATGTATTGCACATAATATGTAATTTGTGCTATCCCTTTATTTTCCAGTCCTTCACTTATATTTTTTAAAATGCTATGTATAACTATTATTACTATAATACTTGCCAAAACTCCTATTGCATCAAAAACTTCTCCTCCGAATTGCCCTTAGAATGCTATTTATTATTGTTCCGTTATCTATATTTCCAGTAATCGCTGAGGTAAACAGTTCACCCATGTCCAAATCTTCGTATACATCTTGGGTATACTTATCTGCTTCTTGAATAAATGAATTTATGTTTAGTGCTTCTTGTTGTGATTTCATAATACTTTCGCTACTTATAGTCTCTTCCGATGCTTGTACATCATGTGGAATTATACAGATACATATAAAACTTAAGATTGTTATCAATAATTTTAAATTTACTAATTGCTTATTTTTTATTTTTAACAAAATAGTCCTCCATATTTGTTTTTCTTATGTTTTTGTATGTACATTTATTTTGCACTATGGCAGTACCTCTAAAACAGTCTCTAGCAAACTAGAAATTATTGGTATTGACATTGATACTATAATTATTTTTCCTCCCATATCTACTTTATTAGCTATTGCATTTTCGCCTGTATCCTTACATATACTAACTGCGAACTCTGTTAAAAATGCAATTCCTGTAATTTTAATTAGCAGAATAAGAAATTCGTTATTAACACCTGCTTTATTTGAAAGTGAAGTTAATAAATCAATTATTCCAGTTATTTTATCCATAAGGAATACAAGGATAATAGCTCCAGCAAGCAAAGAAACATATAGAGTAAATTCTGGTTTATATTGTCTTATTATGATAATTATTATTAAAGAAATAAGTCCTACTCCAATAATTTTTATAATATCCATTATTAAGTTTCCTCTCTTTTTTTGTAT
>CALXVA010000032.1 GCA_944391835.1 uncultured Clostridia bacterium
GTAAGACAAATAAAAAGAACAACAGAAAAAGGTATAACCTTAGTAGCATTAGTAATAACCATAGTAATACTAATAATATTAGCAACAATAACAATAAATGCTGCGTTTGGAGAGGAAGGACTAATAGCGAGGGCAGAACAAGCAAAGAATTTAACAGAGCAAGCAACGAGGAAAGAACAAGAGAGTTTAAATAGCTTAATGGATGAATTTGATGACATAATAAATGGAGAAGAACCAGAGGAAGTAGAATGTACAGATATATATGTAACATTATATGAAGATGGAACTTTAGCATTTGCTAGTACAGCAGATAACAAACTGGATAAACCAATTAAAGCAGAATATGGAAATATAAGAGGTCAGGATTATACAATAGAAAATTTTAAAGATATATCGCTAGGAGGTTTTAATCTAGAAGATTTAAAAGTACCTTGGTCTATGGATATTGTGGAGATAATTGAAGTACCAGGAGAATACCCTAATGCAATTATATTAGATGAAATAGTACCAAGTAGTACAAGCTGGTGGTTTATAGGAATGAGTGAAATAAATGGTATAGAAAACATAAATACAAGTAATGTGACAAAAATGCAGGCTATGTTTAGTGGATGTAGCTCATTACAAGAACTAGACGTAAGTAACTTCGACACAAGCAATGTAACAGATATGTCATATATGTTTTATGGTTGTGAGGCATTACAAGAACTAAACGTAAGTAATTTTGATACAAGTAATGTAACAAATATGGAAGGGATGTTTGGTTCTACTTATGCAGGAATGCATTTAGAAAAAATAATAGGAATTGAGAACTTCGATACAAGCAATGTAACTGATATGTCATTTATGTTTGAGAGATGTGCTAAATTACAAGAACTAAACGTAAGCAATTTCGATACAAGCAATGTAACTGATATGTCATTTATGTTTTATGCTTGTGAGTCATTACAAGAACTAAACGTAAGCAATTTCGATACAAGCAATGTAACAGATATGTCGTTTATGTTTGTTGGTTGTGGTTCACTACAAGAACTAGACGTAAGTAACTTCGATACAAGCAAAGTAACAAATATGGAAGGTATGTTTGGCGCTTGTGCTTCATTACAAGAGCTAGATTTAAGTAATTTCGATACAAGCAAAGTAACAAATATGGAAGGTATGTTTGGCGCTTGTGCTTCATTACAAGTGCTAGATTTAAGTAACTTCGATACAAATAACGTAACGGAAATGGGTAGTATGTTTGGAAATTGCACAGCATTAAAAAATGTATATGTAAGCAATAAATGGAAAGAGCCAGAAGGACAAGAAATTTTTGGAGGTACATGTCCAATAAACTCAGTAACAGTAATATAGTAATAAACAATGAAACAAGTAACAACAAAAGAGTTAAGAGAAATCTTGATGAAATACTTAAGAGAAGAAGAACTTAATATATTTTATACAATTTTTATATCAAAATTAAATTGCAAAACGAAAATAAATGTGTTAAAATTTATTCCACTATGTTATACAAGCAAAATAAATCATAAAAGCACTATAAAAATTAACATAGCAAATAACAATGGATGGAGTAAAAATATGTATAATAAATTTATTTTTATAAATAATAATAAAAGAAAAAAACAAGAAACGCAAAAATCAGAAGATAATTCGCAAATTAGTTTTGATATGCTAGCAAATGCACAAAACCAGAGCAATAATACAACCAATAGTAATGTTTCAGCAAAGCCAAAAAGCAATGTATTATTCAAAACTGGTGGAGTAAAAAGAAGTAATGTAGCTCAAACTACAAGCCAAAGTGGAAAAAACTTAAATAGGTTTATAGACGATTATGTATTAGTAGACATAGAAACTACTGGGCTTTCACCAATTTATGATGATATTATAGAAATTGGTGCAATAAAAGTGGAAAATAATAGAATGGTAGATGAGTATAGTCAATTAATAAAAATAGATAGAATTTTACCACAAAGAATAATAGAGTTAACAGGAATTACAGATTCTATGCTAGCTACAGGTAAAATGCCAAAAACTGTACTAGAGGAGTTTGTTAATTTTGTAGGTAATAATGTTATTATTGGCCATAATGTAAATTTTGATTTAGGTTTTTTATGTAATAAATGTAAAAAATATCTAGATTACAATTTAAACAATGACTACATAGACACATTGTATTTGGCTAGAAAATTGGTGCCAAATAGTATAAATCACAAACTTGGAACACTTGCAAAGCTATTTAATATAAGCTATGAAGGAGCTCATAGAGGACTAAAAGATGTTGAAATAACGTATGAAGTATATAACAAATTAAGAGAAATAAGTTAAAATAAAAGCCTTAGAATAAAAATGAAGTGCACCTCAAATGTTAGATTTTTGTCTAACATTTGGGGTGCACTTCAATGAAGTAGGGCTTTTAAAATTCAAAAAAATGGAAAAATAAAAAACAAAAAAAATCACATAATAATATTGAAAAATTAAGTGAATTATACTTATTTTTTAATTTTACAATATTAAGAAAGGTGATTTTATGAAAAAGTTATTTAGTTTTATATTAGCTATTTTATTAGTTTTTTGTATATTTCAATTAAATGTAAATGCTGCTTCAATACCATTAAATTCAGTTACAGTAGATGTTAATAAAGAAAAAGTGGCACCTGGTGAAGAAGTTACAGTAAATATAAATTTTGGTACTGACCTTGGAGCATATACTTTTGATGTGGCTTACGATAATAGCATATTTGAATATGTAAGTTCCGAAGGAGGAACTCCAAACGATAACGGCACAAGAGTAAGAGTTACTTATTACGATACAGCAGGTGGAACTAATCCACGAACAAATATGTCTGTAACATTTAAGGCAAAAGAGGATATAACAAGTACAAACCCAACAGACTTTTCAGTTACAGCAGAAGGATTAGCAAATAATGATGCATCACAAGAATATGATGATATTACCACTCCAATTAAGAAAGACGTTACAGTTGAGCCAAACTATGTTGATTATACTATAGAATTCAATCATTCTGGAAAGCTTATAGTAGACGAAGAAAACACTATGGAGTTAATTACAAAATCAAGCATGGGAAGAAATTATGACCATGTTAAAATGCAAGTTGAAGTAACTAAAAAGCCTTCAGATAGTGCTACTGTACAGCTACTCGCAATAGAAAGAACAAGAGCACAAGTAGATTTAATTCAAGATGGCTGGGGAGAGCCTGACGGATATGAGTTAGGTGGAAAAGATGTAGAACAGATACTAGATGTACAAGGTGTATTTAGTGAAGTAGGAGAATATGTAATAAAGATTAGTTTATTAGATAAAGATTCATCAAATGCAGTGATAGCAACAAAAGACTTTACATTTAAAGTAGAGAAAGCTACTACAGGTGGTACAGATAATGAAGAAACAACACCACCAGAGAACAGTACGGGAGGCACAAATAATGGAAATCAAGATAACAACAATAATGGTCAAAGTGGTAATCAAAATAATAATGGAAACAATGAGCAAAACGGAAATGGTAGTCAAAACAATAATCAAGGAGAGCAAAATGAGAATGTAGAGGAGATGCCAGAGAAACTACCACAAACAGGTATGACAAAATATGTTTATATTATTACTGCTATAGCAATCCTTGGAGCTGGATACATTACTTTAAAAAATGAAAAAGTAAAGAGTAAAAAATAAATTTGCATTAAGGCTTTAAATATTCAAAAAAGCAATTTAAAGAGTTAAATAAATTAGAAAAATTTTGCAAAAAAGGACAAAAGTTAAAGTGATAAAGAAAATTTTAAAATTATTAATCATTTTAATTATTTCTATAATAATAGGAAATACACTATATGGTATTTACAAAGAAGCAAAAATTAGTAATGCTCCAGGAAATAATGCAAAAGAAAGTGAATTTAGTATAGCTGAATTGATGATGGGAAAAGGCAGTGAAAACAAAATAGAATTAGATACAAATAATTCAATAGATGAGAATGAAGAAAAAAATAAAATAAATAGTGCTGAGGAAAAACTAGATAAAGAAAAAATGGAACAAGTAAACTTGCCTACAACATATAAAGGCTATGTGGTATCAGCCAAATTATATATACCCAAAATTAACTTGAACACTTATGTATTAGATGACAAAAGTGATGAAGCAATGTGGATATGCCCTACAAAATACTATGGACCAGAGCCAAATGAGGAGGGAAATTACTGCATTGCTGCTCACAATTATGACAGGAAGAACATGTTTAACCATATAATAGAATTGGAAATTGGTGACACAATATATTTATCTGATAATAAGAATGGAAAAGTAAAGTATGAAGTTTACGATATATACAAAGCAATACCATCAAATACGGAAGCTCTTTTGCAGAATACTAATGGTAAAACAGAGATTACCTTAATAACTTGTAGTGATTATTCAAGCAAGAGAATTATAGTGAAATGTCGTGTTTGGGGACAGGTCTAGATTAAAATAGTTATATATGAAGAGCTGTCCCTAAAGATGACATACTTGTCCCATTTAGACCTGTCCCTAAAAGTGCCAAATGGCACTTTTGTGACAGGCACCAAAGTGCCAGGAGGTGAATATGAAGAAAAAAGCACTAATTATTATAACAACTATTGCTATTTTAATAATAGCTTTTATTGCTATATTTAATATATTTGACTTTAATGAGGTAGATAGTGAAAAAGAATCTGAAAAGCAGTCAAACAACCAACTTACTAGGCAAATGTTTTTGTCAAATGATTTTCCAGCTGAATATCAGCCATACATTGACGAACTAAAGAAGAAGTATCCGAATTGGGGGTTTAAGGCATTGTATACAAACTTAGATTGGAAGTATGTTATAGATAATGAAAATGTTTTTGGAAAGAATCTAGTTCCCAAATCTTATTCTGATAGTTGGAAAAACACAAATCCAGGCGAGTACAATGTTGAGGTTGATAGTGGTTGGGTAGATTCGTCTAGGACTGCTGTAGAATATGCGATGGATTCTAGAAATTTTTTGAATTATGTTAGAGTGTTTCAATTTGAAGAATTATCGTATAATTCTTCAACTAATAATGCCTCAAGCATAGAGAAGATACTGTACGGTACAGAGTTCTATAACAGAATTGTTGAGTATAAAAACTCTAGTGGTACCAATATAGTAACTGATAAAAAATATTCGGATTTAATACTATCTGCAGCTAAGACCTCTGGCGTAAGTAGTTTTCACTTGGCTTCTAGAATAAAGCAAGAGGTAGGACCTTTTTTGTCACATAGTTCTATAAGTGGAACTGTAAGTGGCTTTGAGGGATTATACAATTTCTATAACATTGGTGCTACTAGTTCATCAGAACCAATGGGAGCAATAAAAAATGGACTTCAATATGCAAAAGATGGCAAAGGGGCAAGTGACTCTACTAAGAAAAAATACTTAATTCCATGGAATACAAAGGAAAGAGCAATTACTGGAGGGGCAATATTTATTGGCTCTAGTTATATAAATTCTGGGCAAGATTCAATTTATCTTCAAAAGTTCCATGTGTATGATACAGGAAGTGATGAACTTTTTTGGCATCAGTATATGACAAATGTTTTGGCACCGTATAGTGAGTCGAAGTTAATATACACAGGCTATTCAAATAGCAATATGCTAGATAATGCAATGTCTTTTGTAATTCCAATTTATGAAAATATGCCAGACCTGCCTTGCACTAGTCCAGCAATATCTGCAAGTGATTTTTCATCAGATAACACAAAAGTGTATGCAAACGTGGAGACTAGTTTAAATGTAAGGTGTGGACCAGGAACATCGTATGAAAGTTTGACTACAATACCAGCAGGAACGCAAATGACAAGAATTGCAAAAGGAAAGCAAAAAGGAGAATTATGGGACAGGGTTATACTAGAAAATGGATTAGTTGGGTATGTATTTCAAACTTATGTGGAAGAAGTTCCAGATGTTCAAGCTCAAAAAGTAGAACTTTCATTAGATAAAACTACAATAAATAAGGGGGAAATAATTCAGTTAAATGCCAAGGTTCTGCCAGAAGAAGCGGTAGACAAAAAGCTAACCTATAGTTCTAATAATACAAATGTAGCTATAGTAAGTTCAAGTGGAAAAATAACGGGAATCGGTTCTGGAAAAGCTACAATAACTGCTAAAACAAGTAATGGAATAAGCAGTAGTATAGATATTACTATATATAGCCCAGTAACAGATATATTACTTAGCACAGATAATGTAGTAATTCAAGTGGATGGAAGCTTTATAATAGATGCAGAAGTTTTACCAGAAGACGCAGACAACAAAAAACTAAATTATAAATCAGAAGATGAAAAAATAGCAAAAGTGGCTGAAGATGGAAAAGTAACAGGAATTTCGGAAGGAAATACTAATATAGTAGTAAGTTCTGATGAAGGCAATATATCGAAAACAATAAAAGTTACAGTTACTAGAAAATTGCAAGATGGCGAAATTGTATTTGACGAAAAATTACAAATAGATGGAAATGAGATTACTGGATTGAATAATAAAAATAATACGGCTAACGAATTACTAAATAAAATACAAACAAACTACACAGTAGAAGTATATAATAAAAATGGAGAAAAAATTTCTGGAAATAGCTTGGTAGGAACAGGTAGCACAGTAAAAATAATGGATAATAATTCTTTGGTAATTGAATATACATTAATAATGTATGGAGATGTAAATGGAGATGGCAAAATAAACAGTATAGATTTGTTGGTATTGCAAAGACATATACTAGAAATAGAAAAGCTTAGTAATATATATGTGAAAGCTGGTAATGTTAGGAAAAATGGCAAAGCACCAAGTTCTGTAGATTGTTTGCTAATACAAAGGCATATATTGGGATTGCAAAATATAGAGCAATAGAGACTTATTGGCTCCCATTAAAAAAACAAAGCATTGTTATATAAATTAAGTAGAAAGGAAAATAATGAAAAGAAAGCATATAATCTTAAATATAATACTAATTTGCATTGCAATATTAAGCTATAACTTAATAATTACAGTAAATGCTGAAAATTCTTCTCAAATTATAATAAGTAGCAGTAAAAATAGTGTAGCTAGCAATGAAGTATTTACTATATTATTAAGTGCAAACAATACTAATATTGCGGCATATACTTTATGGATATATTATGAAAGTGAAAAAGTAGAATGCATATCTCAAATAGATAACATCAACATTCAGAATAATAAAATAATATATACATGGTATTCTAATGATGGAGAGAATAAAAGCTTAGATGATATGTTAGAATTGGAATTTGTACCTAAACAAGAAGGAATAGCAACTTTTTCTGTAACAGGTGAATTTTATAGTGAAACAGGAAAGCAATTAAAGCTTCAAGGAAATAGTTTAGATGTTGTAATAGGTGATGTAACTTTAATGGCAGAAAACAATTCTATGATAGAAACTCAAGAAGAAAACAGTTCTCAAAAGAACACACAAGAAGATGCAGATTTACTAGCAGAAGTGCAAAATGATGATAGTAGTTTAAACTTAGGAATAATGAGAACAAATCAAGAGGGAATTACACCAAATTTCAATGCAGAAATATTAGAATATTATTTGGTTGTAGACGAAACAGTAAATAATTTAGATATTACTGCTATTCCTGTTAGCAAGAAAGCAGAAATTGTTATAGTTGGAAACAAAAATCTAAAAAGTGGTATAAATAAAGTTAAGATTACAGTAAGCTTAAACGGAAATAGTAAAACATATACTATAAATGTGACTAAAACAGATAATCCAAACAAAGCAAATGCCAATTTAGAAACATTGGCAATACAGAATTATACATTGGAACCAGAATTTCAAAATAGCATAACGAACTATTATGCAGAAGTAGCAAATACGGAAACTTTGGTAAATATATTGGCAATAGCAGAGGATAGTAGTGCAAATGTAAAAATAGAAGGAAATAATGACTTAAAATATGGAAGTAACAATGTGGTAGTTACTGTAACTGCAAGAGATGGAATAACAGATAAAAAATACAATATTGAGATATATAAAAGAAATGACGAAGAGGAAAATGTATATAAGGAAGAAATTAAAGAAAATAATGAAGAAGTAAATATGTTACTAGAAGAAAAAAGCATAGAAACAGCGGAGAATAAAGAGAATCAAGCAGAAGATAATGAAGTTAATGGCAAAAGCAAAGTTATAGTGATAGTAGTAATAATAGTGGCAATAATTGTGATTGGAGTAGTTATAATTGCAGTTAGAAAATATACAAGAAGTAGGAAATGATAGGTTTATAGCTAAGAATTGCTATATAAGAAGAGAGGCTTTGATAATAAATGTAAAATAACAAAAACTTAACAAAAGTCAACATAATACTAATATTGACTATTTTTCCATTTTATGTTATAATAGAGAAGTCGACGGGAGATAAAAACTTGGAAAATAATGGAGGTTATTATATGAGTAAAAATGTATTAATATTCGGACATAAAAATCCAGACACAGACTCAATTACATCAGCTATAGTAATGGAAAATTTTGAAAAAAAATTAGGACATGAAAATGCAAAAGCAGTTAGAACAGGAAATGTAAACAAAGAAACACAATATGTGTTAAACTATCTTGGAATGGAAGCACCTGAACTAATAGACGACGTAGAAGATGGTCAAGAAGTTATTTTAGTAGACCATAACGAAGCAACACAATGTGTTAACAATATTGCTAATGCTAAAATACTAAAGGTTGTTGACCATCATACAATGAATTTCGTAGCACCATATCAATTATATTATAGAACAGAACCAGTTGGTTGTACACAAACAGTTTTATTTAAAATGTATAAAGAAAACGATGTAGAAATTGATAAAAACATAGCAACACTAATGCTAAGTGCTATTGCATCAGATACATTAGTACTAAGATCACCAACAACAACTGATGATGATAGAAAAGCAGTTAAAGAACTAGAAAAAATATCTGGTTTAAGTATAAATGATTTTGGTGTAGATATGTTAAAAGCAGGAACAGACATTAGTGAATATACTCCAGAGCAAGTTATAAATATAGATTCAAAGTTATTTGAGCAATCAAATAAAAAATTTAGAATAGCACAAGTAAACACAGCAGATTTAGACTCTATATTTAAAAATCAAGCATATTTTGAACAAGCTATAAATGAAGATATACAAAAAGAAAACTTAGACTTTTATGTGTTCGCAGCAACAGATATAATTAACTCAAACTCAAAAATTATATCTTTAGGAAACGATGCAGGAGTAGTTGAAAAAGCATTTGGTGTACCAGTAGATAATCATACAGCAATGCTTGAAAATGTAGTATCTAGAAAAAAACAAATTTTACCACCAATCTTAGATAATTTGAAATAGATTAGATAAAAATAGAATAGATAGAAAAGCTAGCAACAAAAGCTAGCTTTTAATAATGTTTATTAGTTAGTAATGAAGTTTGGGTATATTTTTCTTTATAAACACTTGCAATTTAAAAAAAAATTTGTTATTATATAAAAGTCATTAAAAATGCCGATGTGGCGGAACTGGCAGACGCACCAGACTCAAAATCTGGCGGGAAACCATGTGGGTTCGAGTCCCACCATCGGTACCAATATAAAGTCAGTAATTGATGACATAAACTGAGCATAAAAGAATAGACTTTTATGCTCAGTTCATTTTGGTGTAAGGGGAAAAAACAAACTAAGAGTTATACTCTACTTGATTGTACCATAAATAAAAAAATATTATAAATTTTTCTTGATTTATTTCTATACAAATGATACAATATTTGAGTAAAAGTATATAATTATATGCTTTTGGTACAATTTAATAATGGTGATAGATATGCCAATTTATACAAAAGCAGGTTTACCTGTAAACAAAATTTTAAGAAAGGAAAAAATACAAATTCTAGAAGAACTAGAAAAAGCAAATTCTTCAGAAGAAAATAACAAAGTTTTAGAAGTAGCAATTTTAAATTTAATGCCATTAAAGGAAGATACAGAGCTACAATTATTACGAAAATTATCTGCATCAGGGAAAAGCATAAAAATAACATTTGTAAAAGTTTCAACATATACAAGCAAAACAACAGCACCAGAACATATGCAAAGATTTTATTCTACATTTGGAGAAATACAAAATAAATATTTTGATGGCTTAATTATAACTGGTGCACCAGTAGAACAGATGAAATTTGAAGAAATAGATTATTGGGCAGAACTAGAAAAAATAATGAGCTGGTCAGAAACTCATTCAAAATCTACTTTACATATATGTTGGGGAGCTCAAGCTGGGCTTTATTATCATTATGGAATAGACAAGCATCTAATTCCAAATAAAATGTTTGGAGTATTTGAACATAAAATAGATGATAAAAATTCAAAAATATTATTTGGATTTGAAGAAGGCTTTAAAGCACCTCACTCAAGACATACAACAGTATATAAAGCAGATATTGAAAAAGTGCCTGAGTTAGAAGTGGTATCTGAATCTGATAAAGCTGGTGTATTTATTGTAGAAAACAGAGAAAAAAGGCAATTATTTGTTACAGGTCATTTAGAATATGCAGTAGATACTTTAGATAAAGAATATAAAAGGGATTTATCTAAAGGGCTAAAAATAGATATGCCTGAAAATTATTATCAAGATAACAATCCGGAAGAGAATCCTGTTTTTAGTTGGAAAGAAAACGGAGATAAAATATATTCAAACTGGGTAAATTATTATTTATAAAATTTTTATTGATATTTTTGAAATTGTATTATATTATAATCATTGATTTGATATAATATTTAAAATAGAGAATAATTGAAAATAAGGAGGAAATACTAAATAATGAAGAAAAAAATAGCAACAATAATTATGGTAATGATACTTGCTTTAGGCCTATTTACAGTAATGTCACAAGCAACAGATGTAAATAGTACAGCAAATAGTGTGGACTTAAAAAATGATGCAACTGTTAATTTGGTTGAAATTAAGGATCGAGAGTTAGAAACTTTGCAAGATTATCAAGAATCTTATGGAGATAATACATATGGACTAGTTGCATATATTTTAAATATAATCAGATTATATAGTATACCATTTGGGTTTGTGGGAATAGCAATTAGTGGTATATATAGATATATAATAGGAATTAGAAAGTTAGACGTAAGAGACAAAGGTTTTGGTGCTATGATAGGAATTATAACAGTAATGGTAATATGTCAAGTTTTACCATTGGTATTTGCAATAGTTGTAAAAGGCTGGAGGGGTTAACTAATGAAAATATTGTTTGCCGTTAATAACGAAAGTATTTCTGAATCAATTATAAAAAAATATCAACAAGAATATAAAGAAATTATATCAAGCAAGAATGTATACTATTTTGACGCAATAACAAGAGAATTACAAAAAGATAAGAGCTATGACAGAATAGTTATAAGTGAAGATGTGGAACCATTTGCAAATAATAACTATGGTGTAATAGATAAATTTATATTTGAAAGACTAGATAGCATAAGTGATGAAGCAACATCAAGTGATGGACAAGACATACCAATAATCTTAATATGTGCAGATAGAAGAACAAAATCAGAAAACATATTAGTGAAATTATTTGGAATTGGTATATATAGTGCATTACTTGGACAAGATAGAACAATATCAAATGTATGTGCACTAATAAATAAACCTCGTAATAAAAAGGATGCAAAAATTTATTATAGAATAGATGCAGATGATGTAGACTATAAAGCAGAAGGCGAAGAGGATGTTAATGAAGTTGAAATTCAAAATATTTTGAATCACTATAAAAGATTAGGAAAAAATGAAGAAGAATATGTTAAGAGTTTTGACAATATAGCTGAGCAATATACAGACGCACAATTAAGAGTAATTTGTAAGTTTTTACCACTAAATGTAAAAGCTGTATTAGAAGCTCAGTCACAAAAATACCAAGAACTTATTACATTTGGAACAGTAACACCAAGTATAAGCCAAGGAAGAAGCAAAAAAGATAAAGAAAAGTATGTTCCAAATCAAGATTATGAAAAAGCTAAGAAGAAAAAAGAAACTGTAGAGCCTACTGGTAAGATAGATGTACTAGAAAGAAATATAGGAAAATCTGGAATAACAAAACCAGTAGTTGTTCCAAAAGTAGCAGGTATAAAACAATTTGATAATAATAGAAAAACTGAATTAAATACTATATCAGAGAAAAATAATGATATAAATGAACAGAAACAGAGTGGATTAGATCAATCTGAGATTGAAAATATTTTACAATCAGTAGAGACTGATATATCGGAAAAAAATGATTCGGAAGTACCTCAGAAGAAAAAAAGAGGTAGACCTAAAAAGGTAGTACAACCTGTTGAGCAAGAATCTAGTGGTACACAAAAAAGAGGTAGGGGTAGACCAAAAAAAGTTCAATCAGAAGAGAGTACTAATCAGAAAGAAAATAATAATGAAGTAAATCTATTTAATTTAGGAAATGATGACCAAACAGAAGATTCTTCAGGAGAACTTATATTACCTGGACTAGAAGAAAATGCAGTACAGAAATCAAATACTACTGTTCAAAATAATGATGATAATATTGATTTATTTGGACTTGGAGATAATTCACAAACAACTAGATTGAATACACAACCTAATTTTAATTATAGTCAGAATATGTATAATCAGAATACAAGAGAATTAGAGACAACTAGAAATTATGAGCAAAGAGATAATTCAAATTTAAAGAGTTTACTAAGTATGTCTAACAAATTAGTGGCATTTGTAGGAACTTCAAAGAATGGAACATCATTTTTAGTAAATAGCACAGCAGAATTACTATCGAAGAAAGGTATAAAAACTGCAATTTTAGATTTAACTCAAAACAAGAACTCATATTATATATATACACAAAACGATGAAGAACTAAGAAAAATAGCTTTTTCATGTGTAGAAAATTTGCAAAATGGAGTGGCTAAAGGAATTGAGGTTAATAAAAATTTAACAGTCTTTACAACTCTTCCAGACAGAAATGTAGACTTTAAAGATTATCAAAATATACTTACAACATTGACCAAAAATTATTCTTTAGTTATAATGGATTGTGATTACGAAACAAATTATGCTTATTTTGATTGTGCACAAGAAATATACTTAGTTCAAAGTTTTGACATTTTAACTATTCAACCATTAACAGCATTTTTAAGAAATTTAAAATCAATAAACATACTTGAACCAAGTAAATTAAGAATAGTTTTAAATAAAGTTTTAAGGGTTAGAAGTATAACAGAAAGAGTAATCATAGGGGGTATGTCTTCTTACAATGATCCATCAATGTCATATATGACAGAACTATTTGATAAAGACAATGTAAAATTTTGTAGTATTCCTTTTGATCAAGAGACTTATTCTAGATATTTAGATGGACTTGTTAATTGTGAAATATCTACAAGAGGATATCCAAAGAGTATGATTGAAAATTTAGAGGGACTAACCAATATGATGTATCCATTATTGAATAATGATAAACCAGCTAATAAATTTAATACGTATAATCAAAGCACAAGCAGTTTTTCAAGTAATATGAACGAAACATTAAATAGGATGAAAAATAGATATTAATAGAAACAAAAGGGGTGATATCTTTTGATAATAGCAGTAATACTAATACTTATAGTTATAATAATATTATTAATGGTATATAATATGTCCATACACAAAAAAATAATCAATTTTAATAACTTAAATGAAAAAGTAACAAACTTAAATATATTACAAGATTTTATGGACACAATAAGTAAAACCACTTCAGTAGAAGAAAAGATAGAGCAAATAAATAATATTATTATAGAAAGATATCAAATAAAATATTCAACAATAGTAACTTATGATGGAACCAAATATATAGTAAAAGCATCTAATGTTGACCAAAAACATTGGGATGCATTAAGTTCATTAAGTGATTTGGAAGCAGAACAGGTATTTAAAGAAAGTATAGAATCTTCTATCCCAAAATATATAACAGTGGAAAAGGAAGGAGATAGATTGCCTTATCAAAAAATGGAGTTTGCCAGAGCTAAAAGTGCAATATTCTTTCCACTATATGTAGATAATGTATATATAGGATATTGGCTAATTGAAGGTTCTCAGCCACATGAATTTGACTCAATAGACACTACTATGCTAGAAGTGATTAAAAATAATATTGTTTCAATTTTAAAGACAGTAACAAGCCAGAAGATAGTTGAAAGCTTAGTGAGAGATGATAAGTATAGTACATTAAAAACAGCAGAATATTTATATGGAGAAGGAAGAAAAACAATAGATTTATATACAACATCTACGGTTTGTATGTTTAGAATAATAAATATAGAGGAAATAAATGAGGATATAAGTAGAAAAACAGGCGATGCTGTTATTACCAAGATTTGTGAAGTAATAAAATCTAATTTATCTAATCAATATATTTTTGTAAGATATATGGGACCTAAATTTGTTATAGTTTTTTCGGGAATAGATAAATCAGCAACTTCTGGATATATAGAACAAATAAAAGACGAGGTGGAAGCATTAGAAATAGAACCAGTAGATGTTGAATTTGAAGATGACGAAGATGTAGTTGCAAAACCAAAAATAAATGTTATAATATGTACATATTATAAAGGAACTGCATTAGAAGGAGTCTTAAAAAAGCAAGAAGAATATTTAGACAATGCAGATAAAAATGAAAACAAAATAACTGAATTATAAGGAGGTATGTGTCATGTCAATGATGGATGAAACAATGAGCTTTAAGGTTGAAAAAGATAAAAACATTAAAGCAAAAGAAATACTTAAGGAAGTATATAATGCTTTGCAAGAAAAGGGATATAATCCAATAAACCAAATAGTGGGATATATTCTATCAGGAGACCCTACTTATATAACAAGTCATAATAATGCAAGAAATTTAATTAGACAAGTTGAAAGAGATGAATTATTAGAAAGAATGGTTAAAAATTATATAGGATTAGATGAATAAAATGAGAAAATTAGGAATAGATTATGGTGATAGTAGAGTTGGACTAGCTATAACTGATGAGCTTGGAATAACTGTGCAAGGATTAGAGACTATTCATCATAAAGGTAATGATAAAATAGTATTAAAAAGATTAGAAGAAATATTTAATCAATATGAAATAGATACTATAGTTATTGGATTGCCAATCAATATGAATGGTACAAAGTCCGAAAGAGTAGAAATTACAGAAAAATTTGTGCATAAATTAAAATGCAAGTTCAACAAAGTAAAAATTGAGGAAATCGATGAAAGACTAACTACTGTAGCAGCACATAGAACAATGAATTATTTAAATATAAATAAAAACGAAAAAAGGAATATTGTAGATACTATTTCTGCAGTATATATTTTAGAAACATATATGAATAAAATAAAAAATAATAAAAATTAGACATTAAATTTTTAATATATAAATAAATATTTTTTTGAAAGGAGAATATTATAATGAGCGATGATGTAAATAACGTTCCAAACAATGAAGAAGGAGAGGAATTAGATAATATAATAGTTTTAAATGACGAAAATGGAGACGAAATAGAATTTGAATTTTTAGATTTAATTGAATATGACGGAGAAGAATATGTTGTACTACTACCAAACGATGAAGAAGAAGCAGATGAAGTGGTAATACTTAAATTAGAAGATACAGATTCAGAAGATGAAGAGTCTTATGTAAGTGTAGAAGATGAAGATGTTTTACAAGCAGTATTCGATATATTTAAAGAAAAATTTAAAGATGAATTTAATTTCATGGACGAGTAGAGTAATTATATAAGCTAATGTATTAAGAAACAATTATAACTTTCTAAAAGGTTATAATTGTTTTTTGGTTCTAAAAATATGAAATTCTTTTAATATAGGCACTGAATAATGTTTTTTACAAAATAATGTGGTACAACCTCTAAAATGTTATCTAGTAGTTAAATTAAAAACAAAATTCGACTAAAGTATTGTAATCTATATAAAATGTGATAAAATATATTTATAGTATTTTGAAATTTTAAGGAGGACATACACAGATGAAAAATTTTTCAAGTTGGTTAATAGCAATGTTTGCATTTATGTTTTGGGGTTTTAGATTAGTGGGAACAGTATTATCATCAATAGGAATAGAATTTATGTTTACACCGTCAAATATGGCTATGGAGATAGTATTATTGTTCTTAACATTTATATGCATTTGCTTTATGATAAAAAGAAGATTACTTGCTGCTATAATATATTTAATAGCTCACTTTATGTACTATGGTCCATCATTTGTAACACATTTTACACAAATAATAGATGGTACAATAGATGCAACTCAAGTAATGGGAATGTTGTTTGAATTTTTTGCATTAGTGTTAGGCATAGCTGCATTATTTGATGTACTACTTGACAAAAATAGAAAAGCACACCCAACAGATAAAAAGACAGACTGGTTTTATAAAAATAAGGATTATGATAGAAAACTTGATGAAAGAGCAGATAAGAATAACTATAGAACATTATAATCAATTAAGTAGAAAGTGTATAGAGACAAAAAGAGAAGGTAATAAAAGTACCTTCTCTTTAATCATTGTTAAATGCGTCTTAGATAAATAGTAGAAAATATTAAAAAATTAAATAAAAAATTAAATGCATAATCAGAAAAAATATTACAAAAATATTACATAAACATTAAAAAAATGTTACAAATATAATAATTACTTGAAAAACAAACATAAATAGGATAAAATAAAAATATAATGTATAGGTGAAACATAAGAAAAAATGCAAGAAATAGTTTGAAAGCGAATCACAAAAGAAAGAATAGAAAAGACCAAGGAGGAAATAAAAAATGGCTAAAACCGTTGACACTGTAGAGAGAGAGAGAGAGAGAGAGAGCATATTCTAGAAAAATAAGCTTTATTTGTTGTACTCAAAATACAGCAATAGCAGGCATTGAAAAAATAGATTTTAACAAAATATATAATAGAAAAAAGGATGGAATATATAACAAAATAAAAGTTGTTATGTAGTCTGTCCTTTTGCGTGATTAAGAACTTAGATATTAAATTTAATAACATACATATACAAAATAAAAAAGGTAG
>CALXVA010000033.1 GCA_944391835.1 uncultured Clostridia bacterium
TCCATATATATGGCATCATCATTAAATGATACTTTTGCTTCTTGTTTTACTAAGTTAAAGGCATTTTCCATTTCTGATTCAAACTCTACTTTTCTAATACCTTTTCCTCCACCACCTGCTGATGCTTTTAGTAAAACAGGATATCCTATTTCGCTTGCACATTTTATGGCATCTTTAACATTTTCTATACATCCTTCTGAACCAGGAACTACTGGTACTTTTGCGTTTTTCATCAATTCCTTACTATGTGATTTATTTCCCATCAAGTCTATAACTTTATATGATGGCCCTATAAATTTTAAATTGCTTTCTTCACACATTTTTGCAAAGCTAGCATTTTCAGATAAAAATCCAAATCCTGGATGTACACTGTCGCAGTTTGTTCTACATGCTGCTTCTAGTATGTTTTGTATATTTAAATAACTTTTGCTTGATTGAGCAGGTCCTACACATACAGCTTCATCTGCAAGTTTTGTATGAAGTGCATCTTTGTCTGCTTCTGAATATATTGCAACTGTTTTTATATTCATTTCTTTACATGCTCTTATAATTCTTACAGCAATTTCTCCTCTGTTTGCAATTAAAACTTTTTTTAACATGTTCTTCTCCTTGTAATTATTAATTATTTATGATACAATATACGTTATAACACTGAAAGGAGTGTGTATAATGATCAACAAAATTAGTCCTAGCTATCAATTCTTCCTTGATGGAAGACACGATGCAATAGAGGATGGCAAAATGCATACCTATATTGCTGATGTTTCAGTGATGTATCGGTTAGGCTTCTTGTATGAAACTTCGCCGAACAACCCAAAGAGGCTTACCCTCATCAAAGAACTCTGTAGAGAGTTCGCTATGATGGACAATGATTTTTCCAACTATGTTGAAATATCATTGTTGCACCATTATAGCCATCGCATCTTGAGGCGCACAATGGCAAAAATAGGATATCATATTCCTAGTGGTCATTTGGATTCCTCGGAATTTCACGCATGGCGTGTGAGATAACAAGAAAAACTAGGCAAATTGTTGAGAGCTTGGGAGCACTAATCTGCTCCCAGGCTTTTTTATTGTATAGGAAAAATCGACTTTTTTCCTTGACATTTTAGTATCCTTAACGATTTTTTCTATACATCAAGGTTATGTTTCCTTGGAATGTGCATATTCGTGAGGCAAAATGCTACAAAAGGCGAAGCCACTTTTCTTATACTATTGCAAATGTTAATTCTCCTTTAGCAGCAACTTTTCCGTCAACTGTTGCTATTGCTTCTCCTACTCCTACTGGTCCTTTCTGTTTTATAATTTTTACTTCTAGTTTTAATACATCTCCAGGTATAACTTGTTTTTTGAAACGCAATTTATCAATTCCACCAAATAAAGCATTTTTACCTTTATTTTCTTCCATAGATAATATTGCGACAGCTCCTGTTTGAGCTAAAGCTTCTACTATTAATACTCCTGGCATAATAGGTTGACCTGGAAAATGTCCTTGAAAGTGTGGCTCATTTATACATACATTTTTGTATGCAACACAACTTTCACCTGGCACATATTCTTCCACTCTATCAATCATTAAAAATGGTGACCTTTGTGGAATTATTTTCATTATTTCATTTATATCTAACATGGCTTTCTCCTTTTTTGTATAACTTATTTGCTTGCTTTTTCTTAAAACGAAGCAAAATTGGTATATTACTTTGCTCTCTTTTCTAAAATCAAAAAGAAACAAGTATTGCTAGGCAAAATTTAGTAATGCCTAAAGGTTTAATTTCTCTTTCTTAAAACGAAGCAAAAATGGTATATTACTTTGCTCTTTTTTCTAAAATCAAAAAGAAACGAGTATTGCTAGGCAAAATTTAGTAATGCCTAAAGGTTTAATTTCTCTTTCTTAAAACGAAGCAAAAATGGTATATTACTAGGAAAACGAATAAAAATTTTTGAGATAGTACGTTTTGTACATCGAAAAAATTTTTATGAAGTTTGACAACGTAAGATGCCATTTTTCATTCGTTTTATTTTATTTTGAATAGTGGCTTACCATAATCCACCATCTCTCCATCATTAACGCAAACTTCTACTACTTCTCCATCAAATTCAGATTCGATTTCGTTCATAAGCTTCATAGCTTCTACTATGCAAAGGATATCTCCTTTTTTTACTTTGCTTCCTACTTGTACATAAGGTTTAGCATCTGGTGAAGATTTTGAATAAAATGTACCAACCATTGGAGATTTTACTATTTTGTAATTTTCTTCTTTTTCTGCTTCCTTATTTTCTACTGTTTCTGCTTTTTCTACTTTCTTTTCTGGTACAGAAATATATTGTACTGTCTCTTGTGGAATTGTTGGCATTACTGGTGTTTTATCCTTTTTCATACTAATTTTTATTCCATCTGGAAATTCTATGCTAAGTTCATCTATTTTTGAATTTCCCATATCATCAATCAATTTTTTTATATCATCGTAATTCATTTTTTCTACTCCTAACTATAAATTCCTTTTATTTCTTAAATTTTTCCTATGTTATAGTTTTGAAATGGTAATTTTTGTTTTACTCTCCAATATTTTATTTTTCATATTTTTTAAGTAATATACTAGCATTATGGCCACCAAATCCAAGTGAGTTTGACATTGCATATTTAACTTCTACTTTTCTTCCTTCATTTGGAACTACATCTAAGTCGCACTCTTCATCTGGAACTTTGTAGTTTATAGTTGCTGGTACAAATCCTTCTTCAACTGATTTAGCACAAACTACTGCTTCTACTCCACCAGCTGCTCCTAATAAGTGTCCTGTATGTCCTTTTGTTGAGCTTACCATTACTTTTTTACTTGCTTCACCTAAAGCTGTTTTTATTGCTAATGTTTCGCAAGAATCATTTAAGTGTGTTGATGTTCCATGTGCATTTATATATGTAATTTCCTCAGGTTTTACATTTGCCTCTTCCATAGCTATTTTCATAGCTCTTGCTCCACCTTCTCCTCCTGGTGCTGGTGAAGTTATATGGTATGCATCTGATGTAGCTCCATAGCCAACTACTTCTGCATATATTTTAGCATTCCTTTTAAGAGCATGCTCTAATTCTTCTAGTATTACTATTCCGGCTCCTTCTCCCATTACAAAGCCACTTCTTTCTTTATCAAATGGAATACTAGCTCTATTTTTATCTGTAGCTTGTGAAAGAGCTTTTATATTTGTAAATCCTGCTATTCCTATAGGTGTTATAGTTGCTTCTGTTCCTCCAGTAATAACTACATCTTGGTATCCATGCTTTATCATTCTAAAACTCTCACCAATACAATGTGTTCCAGATGCACATGCTGTTACCATTGCTATAGATTCTCCTTTAGCACCTAATTCTATTGCAACATTTCCTGCTGCCATATTGCATATATTCATTGGAATAAACATTGGGCTTACTCTATCTGGTCCTTTTGCGTGGATAGCTGCCATTTCTCTTTCCATTGTTTCTAATCCACCAATTCCTGAGCCTAATATAACGCCAACTCTTTCCATGTTTTCTGTTTCTTTATCCAATTTGCTATCAGCCCAAGCTTCTTTTGCTGCTATTATTGCAAATTGAGAAAAGGTATCTAATCTTTTTGCTGCCTTTTTATCAAAATAATCCTCTGGATTGTATTCTTTTACTTCAGCTGCTAATTTTACCTTGTATTCTGAAGCATCAAAGTGTGTTATCTCATCAATTCCACATTTTCCTTCCTTAATGCTTTTCCAAAAATCTTTCGTATTATTTCCTATTGGAGTTATGGCTCCAAGACCTGTTATAACTACTCTTCTTTCCATCTCTAAATTCCTTTCAAAATTTATAAATTTACTAACCCTAATAATTTTTTCTTTTGTTCTATCTAGAGTTCAACAACTCTTTTGCGAAATCTTTTTATTTTTGTTTTTCCAACTCTAAAAAGAATTGTCTTTTGGCTATATTATATTTCTCGTGTTTCTAAAATTAAAGAAACGAGTATTGCTAGGCAAAATTTAGTAAAAAACCGGAGGTGTGCTTTTTGCTACACACGAAGATTTTTATTCTTAAATTTTAACAATAATATATCTTTTTAATCTTTAATTCGAAAAAGAATTGTTTTTTGGCTAGGCGCATGAGTTTTAAATTTATGAGGCGTACTTTTTGTACGTTGATTAAATTTAAAACGAAATGCAACAACGCCAAAAGCAATTATCTTTCGAATTTACATTACCATGCCACCATCAATATTAATAACCTGTCCCGTAACATATGAACTATCTTCTGATGCTAAGAATTTTACTACTCTTGCAACTTCATTTGGAGTTCCCATTCTTTTTAGTGGAATTTGTGCATTTATTCCTTCTTTTACATTGTCAGATAGCACTTTTGTCATATCTGTATCTATAAATCCTGGTGCTATTGCGTTTACTAAAATATTTCTGCTTGCTACTTCTTTTGCTAAGCTTTTTGTAAATCCTATTACTCCTGCTTTTGATGCTGAATAGTTTGTTTGCCCTGCATTTCCTGCAACACCTACTACTGATGAAACATTTATAATTCTACCTGATTTTTGTTTTATCATATATGGAATTACATTTCTTGTTACATTAAATGTTCCTACTAGATTTATGTCTATTACGGCTTCAAAGTCTTCCTTTTTCATTCTCATTATTAATCCATCTTTTGTAATACCTGCATTATTTACTAACACATCTATTTTTCCGTATTTTTCTATAGTTTCTTTAACCATATTTTCGCATTGTTCGAAATTGGCAACATCTGCTCCTACAAACTCGCATCTTACATTATTTGATTCTATTTCTTTTTTTAAATCTTCCATATCGTCTTGCATACTTCTATAGTTTACTGCTATATCAAATCCATTTTTTGCAAGTTCTAGTGCTATTTCCTTTCCTATTCCTCTTGTTGCACCTGTAATTAACGCTACTTTTCTTTCGCTCATTTTATTCATCCTTTCTATTTTTTATTTTTCGTTGCAATTATTTTATGTTGTTTTATATCAATTGCACCATTTATTTACTCAACACTTCCAAAGTGCTTTCTAAAGTTTCTACATTTTCTATGTTAAATACATTTACTTCTTTTTCCATTTGTTTGCAAACTTTTTTTACAAAGCCTGATAATGTTTTTCCTGGTCCAATTTCAATAAATGTATCAACTCCCATATTTAACATTGTTTCAATAGATTTTCCAAATTTTACTGGACTAATAACATGGTTTGATAGTATTTCTACCATGTTATCTTCTTTTGTATACGCTTTACCATTTAAGTTTTTAATAACTGGTATTTCAAAGTCTTTAAAATTTATTTTTTCTAGTTCTTTTCTTAACTCTACTGATGCATCTTTTAGCTTTTCTGTATGGAATGGTCCACTTGTTTTTAGTTCTATTGCTCTTTTTGCACCTAGTTCTTTGGCATATTCCATTGCTTGTAATACTGCTTCTTTTTCGCCAGATACTACTACTTGACCAGGGCAATTATAGTTTACTGCTTTTACAAAGCCATTATTTACTTTATTGCAAGCCTCTTCTACTTTGTCGTCATCTAAGCCAATTATTGCAGACATTGACCAGTTTCCCTTTGGTGCTAAGTTTTGCATTAATTTTCCTCTAGTTCTTACAATTTTCGCTCCCTCTTCTAGACTAATTACACCTGCAGTCGTTAATGCACTATATTCTCCCAAACTTAAGCCGGCTAGCGCTGATGGCTTAACTCCTTTAGCATTTAATATTTCTAATATAGCCATACTCATTGCATAAATTGTAATTTGGGTATTTTCTGTTTTGTTAAGCTCTTCTTGTGTCTTTTCATAAGTAAGTTCTTCAATATTTTCATTCAATGAATTGTCTATTATTTTATATACATTTTTTGCTTCTTCATATTTTTCATATATGTCTTTTCCCATACCAATAACTTGTGTTCCTTGTCCCGGAAAAATATATCCTATTTTCATAGAATTAACCTCCATTTTTTATTATTATATTCTTCTGTATTAATAGCATTAAAGTACTATTTTTTACCTTGTTACTTTAGAAAATCTTCTACATTTACTTGTAATTCTAATTAGTTCCAACATTATTACTTTAGAAAAGTACTTATCTTTTATACTTTTAGACCTCAATTAAAATACTTCCTAAATTAAGACCTCCACCATAGCCAACTAATATAATTTTGTCGTTTTCTTGTAGCAAATTATTTCTTACTATTTCATTTAATGCTATTGGAATACTTGCATTAAATGTATTCCCTATATCTGAAATATTTATGTACATTTGCTCTATGTTTGCACCTATCCTCTCTGCCATACTAGTTAAAATTCTCAAGTTTGACTGATGTGGTACTATGTATTTTATTTCTGAAATATCCAATTTTTCTTTTTCTAACAACTTGTTTATATTTTTAGCCACACGAGCTGTCCCAAATTTATATATTTTTTTGCCATCCATATATATTTTAGAATTTTCTTTACTAGTTAATATATCGCCCTCTTGACCTATGCTTTCTATATTTTGTGCATATTTTTTACCTTCTGCTTTACCTATTAAGGTTGCTCCTGCACCATCTCCAAGTAATATAGCAGTATTTACGTCGTCTTTATTTATATATTTAGATAACTTTTCTACTCCTATTACTAAAGCATTTTCTACTTCTTCAAGTTCTATATATTTCCTAGCTATATCTATACTGTTAATATATCCACTACAACCTGCCAAAATGTCCATGCACATACAATTTTCTATGTTAAATCTTTTTTGTATTTCAAAAGATACACCTGGCATTGTGTCCTCATAATTTGTAGATGCAACCACTACTAGTCCTATTTTTGCTAAATCAACATTGTTTTTATCTATTAAATCTTCAACCGCTTTTATAGCCAAATCTTTGATTTTTTCGTTTTCTGACCAGTATCTAGTTTTTATCCCTGTTCTTTGATATATCCAATTATCTTCTAAGTTAAATTTATTATTAAAATAATTATTATCTATCTTTTCTTTTGGTAAGTACATACCTGTAGCCAATATTTTTATTGAATTCATTAAGTAATCCTTTCTACATGATTTTTACCGTGCAATATTATATCATATGTTTCATAATTTTTCATCTTATCTAACCAATCGGTCGAAAAATTTGTATTACTAATCTTTGCAAATCAAGTCATAATTGCTAACATCTACAATTTTAGCTTTGACAAATTCACCACTTTGTAGGCTCTTGTCTGTATTTAAATAAGCAATTCCGTCGATGTCTGGCACATCCATATATGTTCTACCAATATATGTTTTTCCATCAAAAGATTTGTCCTCTACTAAAATTTCAACTTCTTTTCCAATTTGCTTTTCTAATTTTTCCTTTGATATTTCTTGTTGCAAAGCCATAATTTTATTATACCTACTCTTTTTAGTCATTGGATGAACTTGCTCTTTTATTCTAGCAGCTGGAGTTCCATCCTCTTTTGAGTATGCAAAGCAACCCAATTTGTCGAATTTTGCTTCTTTTAAAAAATTATATAATTCTTCAAAATCCTCTTTTGTCTCTCCTGGAAAACCCACCATTACTGTAGTTCTTATAACTACATCAGGTATTTCTTTTCTTAAAGTTTGTATAAGATTTCGTATTGTTTTGCCATTGCTTTGCCTATTCATTCTTTTTAAAACTGTATCCGATATGTGTTGTATTGGTATATCAAAATATTTGCATATTTTGTCATTTTCTTTTACTAGTTTTATTAGGTCCGGTGTAATTGTTTCTGGATATGCATACAAAAATCTAATCCATTTTATTTGGTCAATCTTGCTAATTTCTTCTAAAAGTTCAACTAGCTTTGGCTCTCCGTAAATATCTGTTCCATACTTGGTAGTATCTTGCGCAATTAGAATTAATTCCTTATATTCATCATTAGCAAGCCTTTTAGCCTCTTCTATAATATCCTCCATCTTTCTACTTATCTGTGGACCTCTAATGTATGGTATTGCACAATAAGTACACCTATTGCTACAACCATCTGCAATTTTTAGGTAAGCATAATTTGCACCAGTTGAAACAACTCTTTCGGTAATACTATTAAAATCGTCATATTTATCTAGATTGCTGTTTTCTTTGCATTCTTTCTGCCTTAATTTATCGTTTGAATTAGTTGCTTCATTATTTGCTTCGTCAATTTTGCTATTATTGATTTTAGCAATTTTATTAGTTATTGCATCTCTTTGAAATAACTCCTGTATTTTTCTCCAAAGCATATTATATTCACTATACTTAATAAACAAATCCACCTCTGGAATTGCCTTTTCTAGCTCCTCTTTGTACCTTTCTACTAAGCAACCCATAACAATTAAATACTTGCACTTTTTCTTTTTGTACTCTGCCATCTCAAGAATGGTGTTTATAGCCTCTTCTTTGGCAGACTCAATAAAGCCACATGTATTTATAACTATAACATCAGCATTGTCTGGTGAGTTAACAATTTCATAATTATTTGCTTTAAAAATTCCTATAGTTTTTTCTGTGTCTACTAAATTTTTACTACATCCTAATGATACAAATCCTATTTTCATATATTTCTCCTTTTTTGTCACAATCAAGCCTGTCCCCAAAAGTGCCAAATGGCACTTTTGTGACAGGCACCTAAGGTGCCAAAATGTCATTTAATCTATTTAATCCTGATACTAATTTATCATAAGTTTCTCTAGATATTGTAGTTGTACTGCCACTATCATAAGTTGTTGCTGTACTTTTCATATCTATTAATGTAAATCTATTTTGTGCATTTTCTCCGTTATCTAGCATATATATAGGTGTGTAATCCACTTTATTTAAATATACTTTGCCATCTTTTCCACTTTTTCGTAGTTCTATGTTTAAAACTAGCTCTGTTCTAGCCTCTTCTGCTGATAATGTTGATATGTATGTTCCTATCGAATATGCTATAAACACATTATCTCCATCAGCATTTTGTCTTACTTCCATTGGTTGTACTACTGATGGATGTGCTCCTATTATTAAGTTTACACCATTGTCTACTAAAAAGTCTGCTATGCTTTTTTGTTCTTCTGATACTGTATTTGATATTGCATCTCCCCAGTGTATCATAACGCATATATATTCTGCTTCGTTTTCTTTAGCATACTCTATATCGGATTTAACTTGCTCTTCGCTATACATATTTACACAATTTAGTTCTTCGTCTGTTTTTTGTGCTTGATTATCCATAAAGCATGTATATGTTAAAAATGCTATTTTTGTGTTTTTTACTTCTTTTATTAATACTGCATTTGCAGTTTCTAATTTGTCACCTACTACGTCAAATCCTATATCTTCTAAATTGTCTTTTGTTTCTTGCAAGCCACTTACGCCATTGTCTAAACTATGGTTATGCGATATTGTAACTAGATTTACTTCTGAAGCTTTAACTGCTCTTGCAAATTCTATTGGAGCTACTCTATCACTATATGTTCCCTCAAATATCCCTGTTTCCATTGTTCCCATTATAATATCCGCATCATCTATAAAACCAGAGACATTATTAAACATATGTGAGAAGTCGTAAGTTTTCGTTGTTTCATCATAAGCATCTTGTAGCATTGCTTCACTACATAAAATATCTCCTACTGCAGACATTTTTATTATACTATCAGATTCAGATATACTTTGATTTATTTCAGATATGCTTGTACTCATTTGTGAAAATAACTCTTGTGATTGTTTTTCTAATTCTTCCCTTTGCTTTGCAAGTAATTCTCTATCTTGATATCTTCTATATTCATTGATTCCTATACAAGAGACTATTATTACTAATAAGATTCCTACTATTATAAGGAATGTTTTCATATTTAGCACATCTCTTATTGATTTTATTCTTCTCGTATTTCTTCTGTTCCTAGGCATTTTATCCTCCATTATACATAAATTTTTTCTTACTTTTATGCATATTACTTATTAACTTTGTTAGCCTTTATTATATTTAATTCAAGCTAATATGTCAATTTTATATTCTTTCATATACATCTCTTAAAATATCATATCTAACTTTCATAACTTTTTTGTAAAAATCTTTTCTAGCTTTTTCCATACATTCTATATTATCTATAAACTTTTCAATTTCTAGAATGTTAATACTCATAAATATTCTTTTTATAGCATTATTGCACTCTTTATTTTTCATTTGCTTTATATATGACATGTAATTTATTTTTTTGCTATTTTCTTTTAAGCACGAATAACAATTTATAGCAAGATTCTTTATTTCTGTATCATTTATTTTTTCTAGTTCTGCATCTTCTAGCATTGGATTTAGGCAAGAGCCACAATCATATATTGGTGCAAAACTAATTTTTCCATTTTTCTTATTTAACAAAAATCCCCAGTTTCCATTATGTCTATCTGTATTTCCAATTAGACTATCTATAACAAACATATCCCAGAATTTTTCTTTAGTTTCTGTACTATTTATCATTTTGCTTTCTGCTATAACATCCATAATGTCACTTAATTCTGTCTCGATTTTTTTATCTGGGTTAGTACTTAACGCTAAACTTTCAAATTCATATAGAATATGGTCATCATCTGTAAAATCCTCACAAGCACATACTATTTTTTCTTTTCCATTATAGAAATATTTTCCTAATATTGTATTTTGTACCTTATATCCTACAATTCCAAACACATTACTTCCTATATATTCAGAAAATGCATTATTTATATATGAGATATTTTTATTTTTTTCTCTTATTGGGTCTGGAAATTTTACTAGATATTTCTTGTCGTTATATATAAGTGTTTTCTTTTTTTCAGAGCCTTTGTAATTATTTAATTCTTCTATAGCATTTGTAAAATCTAACATTATTTTCCCTCCATTCATTATTACTGTTTATTAGTATAACATAACTTGTTAGAATTTACTAGAAAAAAATCTATATAACGTAATTTTTTACATTATATAGATTTTGTTTTCTTTATTTTCTAAGTTCTGCACCTAGTTTTTTACTTAGCATATCTACTATTTTTTCTATACTTTCATTTATTTCTTCATCTGTTAACGTTCTATCCATCTTTTCAAAAGTTAGCGAATATGCTATGCTCTTTTTGTTTTCGTCTATTCCTTTTCCTGTATATACATCAAATACATCTATTTTACTTAGGCTAGAGCCTCCTGCTTTCTTTATTACTGTAGCTATTTCGTCTGAGGTTATGTTTTTGTCTACTACAACTGCCAAATCCTTTTTTACACTTGGGAATTTTGATATTTCTTTGTATTTCATTTTTCCAACTTTTTTATCTAGCAATTTGTCTAAGTCAATTTCAAATACATAAACTGGCTCTTTTTCTAGTACAGGGTATACTCTTCCAATCAGTCCCACTATGTCGTTGTTTACAGATATTAGTGCTGATTGGCCTGGATGTATTTCGTCCGGCATTTGATTTTCCCTTACTACAAAGCTATATCTATTTCCATAACCTAAGTAATCTAGTAGTTCTTCCACTATTCCTTTTATAATGTAGAAATCTACTTGTTTTTTGCCCACTCCTAAGTAGAAGTCGCCTGTCATAAGGCCTGCTATTTTGTTTATTTCTCCATACTCTTCTTGTTTTTTGTAAAATGCCTTTCCTATTTCGAATATTGCAACGTCTTTGTTGCTTCTTGCTTTATTGTATTCATATATTTTTAAAAGTGATGGCAAAATGCTATGTCTTAAAGTATTTCTTTCTTCTGTCATAGGGTCTAAAAGTTTTACTAATTCTGTATCGTCCTTTGTAAAGTATTTTGCTTCTTTATCGTTTACTAAAATGTATGATAGCGTTTCGTTTAGCCCTAAGTCTACCATTTTATTACGTATGCCTCTAGTTACCTTGTCATAACTTCCTGCTTTCATTGGCATTTCTGGAAGTCTACCTACAATGTTATCGACACCATATATACGTCCAACTTCTTCTATTAAGTCTTCTTTTATAGATATGTCTCCTCTTCTTCTTGGCACAGATACTGTAATTTTTTCTACATCATTTAAGTCTTTTTCTTGCTCGTTAAATTCTGATTTTTTACCATTTACGTATACATCAAATTTAAGTTTTCTAAATACATCTAGTACATCCTTTTTAGGAATTTCCATACCTAATACATCATTTATTTTTTTAAATGATATTTCTATTTCTCGGTTTTGTAAATCTGCTTTATCAAATTTTGCAATTCCTCCTACTACTTCTCCATCTGCATATTCTTCTAATAGTTTTGCTGCTCTTTCTAGTGCCATATATGTTCTGTTTGGGTCTAAGCCTTTTTCAAATCTTGAGCTTGCTTCGCTTCTTAAAATTTCTTTTGATGTTTTACGTATTTTTACTCCATCAAATATTGCAGATTCAATAAGTACATTTTTTGTTTTATCTGTAATTTCAGTATCTAGTCCTCCCATTACACCAGCTAGTCCTATTGCTCTTTCTCCATCTGAAATTACTATATCTTCGTCTGATAATGTTCTTTCTTTTCCATCTAGTGTAAATAGCTTTTCTCCTTGCTTTGCCATTCTTACTTCTATTTTATCTTTTAGGGTGTCTGCATCATAGAAGTGGAGTGGTTGGCCAGTTTCAAGCATTACATAGTTGCTAATATCTACAACATTGTTTATAGGTCTTATTCCAGATGCAATTAACCTGTTTTTTATAAATGCTGGACTTTCCTTTAAAGTTATATTTTTTACTTTTCTTGCTAAGAATATAGAGCAATTATCTGTATTTACTTCAACTTTGAAGCTATCATTTATATTCTCACTATTTTCTTTATGTGTTAAATCTATAGGCTTTACATCTTTATCGTAAATAGCACCTAGCTCGTAAGCCATACCAAGTATGCTTAACAAGTCTCCTCTATTTGCAGTTAAGTCAAAATCTGCAACTTCATCATCCATTTGCATATACGCTATTGGGTCTTCTCCAACTGGTGCATCAGATGGAAGTTCGTGTATACCTGTTTTATCTACTTCATCGGCATATTTATGCTCTAAGCCTAGTTCTAGCATAGAGCAAAGCATACCGTTTGATTCTTGCCCTCTTACCATACCTTTTTTTATTATTCTTGGCTTATCATCCTTTTCTATAATGCCACCAGCTTTTACTGTAACTCCAGGAAGCACAGCCCCATCTAGTGCAACTATAACTTTAAGTCCTTTGCGTACATTTGGTGCACCACATACTATATTTAAAATCTCATTTCCTACATCTACTTTGCATATGTGTAAATGGTCAGAGTCTGGATGCATCTCACACTCTTTAACCTCACCAATTACAAGATTTGTAGCATCTAAAAGTTTTCCTGCAGAGTCATATTCATTTCCGACTCTTGTCATATCTTCAGCTAGAGTTTTTATATCTACATCTATATCTACATAGTCTTTAACAAAATTCTTACTTAATTTCATCTTTTTACCCTCTTTCTAAATTTTGGTTTTTATTTTGCTAGTAAGTATATGTAATTATTTTTTTATACGAATTACCGAAATGTGATTGGAGTAATCTTAGAAATTCTTAATTAATTTTATGGAAAGAGTTCATCTTTGATGGAAGGGTGCCATAAAATTAATTTAGAATTTATTAGGTTACGTATTGAGCTGAGGTATGAGTTATAAAAAAATAATTATACATACTTACTAGCTAATAGTAACTTAACGATCTAATCTGTCAAACTGACTTAAAAATCTTACATCATTTTGATATAGCAAACGTATATCTGTAATACCGTATTTAAACATTGCAAGCCTATCTAATCCTGTTCCAAAAGCAAAACCTGTATACTCGTCTGGATCATATCCATTCATTTTTAGCACATTTGGATGAACCATACCAGAACCTAGTACTTCTATCCAGCCAGTTAGCTTACATAAGTTACAGCCTTTGCCACCACATTTAAAACAACTTACATCAACTTCATAAGAAGGCTCTGTAAATGGGAAATAACTTGGTCTAAAACGAAGTTGTAGGTTTTCTCCAAGCATTTTTCTAACAAATACCTCCAAAGTTCCTTTTAAATCTGCTAATGAAATATTTTTATCTATAACTAATCCTTCAACTTGGCTAAATTGATGCGAATGTGTTGCGTCATCATCTCTTCTGTATGTTTTACCTGGGCATATAATCCTTATTGGAGACTTCTCTTCATTTGCCATCATTGCTCTTGCTTGAACAGCAGAAGTTTGAGTTCTTAATAAGTATTCTGATGTGATGTAAAAACTGTCTTGCATATCTCTTGCTGGGTGACCCTTTGGAAGATTTAACCTCTCAAAACAATACTCGTCAGTTTCAAGCTCTGGTCCTGCTACTACATCATAACCCATAGAAACAAATAAATCTTCAACCTCTTCTATAATTCTATTTAGTGGGTGCTTGCTTCCTCTTTTAACCTTTGTGCTAGGAAGAGTAATATCAATGGTCTCCTCCTTTAACTTTCTTTCAAGCTCTTGTTTAGCAAACTTTTCCTCACCAGATTTAATAAGCACTTCTAGTTCATCTCTAGCTTCATTTACTTTTCCACCTATAACAGGTCTTTCTTCTGGTGCCAAGCTTCCCATACTTCTTAGTATGCTTGTAAGCTCTCCCTTTTTACCTAAGTACTTTACTCTTACTTCATCTAACTCTTTTGCATTTGTTGCAGACTGAATTTCACTTACTGCTAATTCCTTTAGTCTGCTGATTTCACTAATTTTTTCTTCCATAATTTACCTCCTTGTCGGGTTTGGATACAAGTCTATCTGTGCCACTTTTGTTTCTTTTAGACCTGTCCCTAATGAGACATTTTTGTCATTTTCGTGGCTAAGTCTTATTCCCAACTATTTTTTTACAACAAAAAAGCTAATCTCCTACAAGATTATAGGACGACTAGCTTTAAATCGTGGTACCACCTAATTTTATTAACTAAATTTTAATTATTCTTCCTACTTTATTACTTTAATAATATTACATAATTTTTTTATAATACACATTTTGTAATATGCATAAGAATAATTTTATAATTAACCTCATTTATGCTATAACGGGCTTCCCGTCCTTTTCTACTTTTTTTCAAAAAGGAACCTCAAAAGTGAAATTTCAGTTTAAGAAATATTGATAGGCTCTCAACTTATAGCCCCTCTCTCTGTTAATATTTGTACCTTAAACTTACTTTGCTTTCTCAATGGTTTTGTTAACTTTATTTTTAACTGCAAATATTATATCACAAAAAAATTGAATTGCAATGGTTTAGACCTAAGATTTTTTACATAAGATTTATAAACTTTATTTTAAACTATTTATAGCACATATATAAGAATATAAGCTTATTGTATTTTCTTTGTATGCTATTTCTTTTCTTCTAATCTTTTTATTTCTTTCTCTGTAATTAGCCCTTTTATCGGTAATTGTATGTCCTAAAAATATATACTTATTTTTATTATTATATATTCTCGTTTTATTATTTAATTTTAATCCCTCTTTTTCTAAAAACTTTTTTATTTCTTCAAAACAATATCTTAAATATTGTTTTGATTCATGAAAAAGACAAAAATCATCTTGATACCTTATATAATACTTTATTCTCAATTTTTCCTTTATAAAATGATCCATATCATTTAAATAAAATATGGCTAGTGCTTGGCTTGTCATACAACCGAATGCTTAGCCCCGCTTCTTCTATATCAATTATATTAAAAATAATTTTCAAAGCGTCTTTATCTTTAATTCTTTTCTTTAGCTTTTCTTTTAACTTATAATTATCTATACTTGCAAAAAACTTTGATATATCACATTTCAATATATAATACCTTTTATATTTTATATTACATATTTTCCTATATTTGTTTGCAAGTTTAATTCCTTTATTAGTTCCCATATTTTTTCTACTTGCAACATTCTCATCAATTAAACAAGGTAAAATACTAGGATATAAAATATACCTTGCCACTAAATGGTTTACTAATTTATCCTTCATTTCTTGACTTACAATTCTTCGTTTTTTAGGTTCATAAATTTCAAATACATTAAGTTTTCCTGGCTTATATTCTTTATTTTTTAAAGTATTATATACATCATATATATTTGCACATTTAAATTGTTTGTATTTCTCTACTCTTTTTTTATTCTTTGTATTTCTGCAAATTTCATTAAATACTTTTTCTATATTTTCAAGCTTGCATATATTATTATATAAATTATCTTTTCTTTTCATTATTAAATATTCCTTACTTCTTTATACAAAGAAGAGGCAATTTTACATTACCTCTTAAAAATAGTTCTAAAATATACTCCCTTTCAAACTAACATTTTACTAACAAATATATTTATCTATTTTTAGTTTTTTGTATATGTCAATAGAAAAATGCACCTTTTTTCCAATTTAAAAATGTATAAAAATTCCAGTTTGAAATATTGCTTGG
>CALXVA010000034.1 GCA_944391835.1 uncultured Clostridia bacterium
GTAAAAGAGTTTAATTATGTTACCCTTTTTACAATTTAAGCCCGTCCCCTTTTGCTAATCATTAATATCATCCAATGGAACTACTCGAATTGTATAACCCATTGGATATAATAGTTTTATAAGTGTGCTAGTTTGTGGAGAATTCACATATTTCTCAATTCTTGCAATTACAGGTTGCTTTACACCACTTATTTTACTTAATTCTCTTTGAGTAAGTTTGTTCTTTTTTCTAGCTTCAATTGTAGCTTCAATAATGTCTTCTTCTAATTGTATTTCAGCTTCTTGTTCAGGGCTAATATCAAGCTCTTTTTTTACTTCACCCCAAGATTTACTATTCATTATAATCACTCCTATTAAAAAAATCTTCTAAATATCGTTTTGCTCTTTCTATTTCTCTAGAAGGTGTTTTTTGTGTTTGTTTCATAAAAATGGTTAATAATATAAACTTATTATTATTCAAGTATGAAAATAATATTCTATCTCGAATAGGTCTTAATTCCCAGATGTTATTATCAATATGCTTTATATATGGAGTTCCTAATTCTAAACCATATTTAGATAACATATCAATATATGCAATTATTTTATTAAATTTTATTCTACTATCTTTGTCTTTTTTCATTTGTAGTTTTTGTAAATATTCTTGTATTTCACTAAAACCATCTTTCGTTGTATAAAAAACTACATCATACATAAGTTGCTCCTTTTATATTGTATTTATATGATAACACAAAAGTTATCAAAAGTCAATTCATTAAAATTTGGAAACATATTATTAAGAAATATAAAAATATTGATGTGTGTCAAATGGGAGGCAGTCCCATTTGGCACATAAAAAACAATTAGAAACCAATTATTTCGCTATACGTATCAATTGCAAACTTGTCTGTCATACCTGCAATATATAAAATAATAGCAAAATAATAATCTGTTGGATTAGTTAAATCAAATAAAATTTTATTTTTTAAATTTTCTCTATTACCAATATTAGAAAAATTATTAAACCAATCTGTAAATCCCTTTATTAAATTAGGATAAAACTTTGACAATTTTGAAAGATTAGATAAAGTATTCACATCGGCATAAGCATTTTTTAAAGTATCATAAATTCTATTAATAACAATAGAAAAATATTCTTCAGAAGGCTTTAAAATATCTGATAAATAAATATATTTGTAATCAAATTCTTTAATTTTGTTCATAATTCCTAAAGCTTCATCTGAAAAGCATAATCCTTTTTCTGGAGATGAATTTTGGCATAAATCATAAATTAAATTATTAATTATAACTGTATTATTGATTGTTCCATCAGTATTACAAAGAAGCTTATACAATTCATCTAAATGCTCATCTAAAATTCCCAAAGTTATAGCATCTTCAATATCTCTTCCAATATATGATATTTTATCAGAAATTTTAACCACACATCCTTCCCAAGTGTATGGAGCATATTGATTAGGATATGTATATTCTCTTAAGTCTATATAATCATTTCTGGGCTTAAGTGAATTTTCATCTATTTCTCCACAATGGGAAATAATACCATCTCTTACAGAATATGTTAAATTTAAATTCTGTTTATACCCTTCCGTATCCTCTAAAAGTTCTGTATTATCTACAATGTATAATCCGTTTTTTTCATGCCAAAATGAAGTATTTAAGTCTCTCATTGAAATTTTGTTTAATATTTTTTCACCACTATGTCCAAAAGGGCTATGCCCTAAGTCATGGGCAACTGCAATAGCCTTAGTAAGTTCAGTATTTAAACCCAAATAATGAGCTATTGTATAACTTACAGATTCAACATGATTTACATGCTCTATACGGGTACAAATATGATCATTTTGAGGAGAATAAAATACCTGAGTTTTATGCTTTAACCTTCTATATGCATTACTATGAATTACTCTAGTGTAATCTCTTTCAAATTCAGAACGAATATCATTATTTCTTGAATATAAAGGCATTTGCCTTGAAATTATATTATTCCAATTTGGATTTTTTTCGTTTGCAGAAACATTAATAAAAGAATTTTTCATATATTTCACGTCCTTTCAAAACTAATTTTTTTTACATGAAATATTATATCATATAATTTAAATTTTTAATATTTTTTTAAGATGAATACAACTATAAAGATTATCACTAAAATTCTATTTCTTTTTCAATTTTTGTTGATTTTTCATAGGCATTTATTTGGACATTTTTATGGACATTTTTCGATTATATAGTCAATATATTTCTTTAAAATCCATCAGAACAAAAAAACCGAACAAATTTTTGAAAAAGTATTGACATTTTAAAAATTAGAGTGTAAAATAATACAAACAAAAGTTCAAGAAAATAAAAAATAATTAGGAGGCTGATTTTATGAAAGAAATAAAGGAAAATACAACAAAATTAGTAAAAATATTTGGAGTTAATTACGAATTAAAATTAGTATATAAACGCATAAAAAATCCAAAATTAAACTTGAAAGAAAAAGAAATAGAAATAAGCCTTCCAAGTAAATACAAAAAAATAAATAACGATACAATTATAGAAATGTTATTAGAAAAAATGTATGAAGCAATAGCAAATAAAGAATTAGATACTATTATGGAAAAGGTTAGAACCACACTAAAATTTGCACCAGAAGACTATAAAATATTAAAGCTAGATAAAAGACTATGCAAATGTGTTGCAAATAGATTAGTTATAAATCCTGAAATAGTTAAATATAGAAAAGAAATAATAGAATATGTATTTTTTTATGAATTCTGTCGACTAAAAATAAATAAAAGTGGTAAAAAAATTCGTGATATTGTAAAACAATATATGCCTAACTACGAAAATTATGAATTTGAACTAGTAGGGGTACAATATTAAGAGATGTAGAATATGCATCTTCTACATCTAAAAACAAATTTGTTTACTTCTCATACTATTTTGAATATTGAGCATACTATATAATTTATAAGAAAATTTGAAAAAAATATAAATTATAAAAAGAAATAGTATGAGACTCTTAACAAGATAAAACCAAATTCTAAGATAAACAAGTGAAAATGAAAAAAATCATTTATTGAATTAAAAAAAATTATGAATAAATAGTATGGCCATACTAAAATTAAAAACAAAATAATTTATTATATATAAGATGTATTTAATAAAAGTAAAAAAGAATTAATTTATAAACTCAAAATTCACTAAATCTTAAAAACATAAGTAGATTATAGGCTAAGAGCAACAAGAATGTCAAGGCTTTTTACATAAATTGTAAAATTCGTTAAAAAAGTTGTATTTTTTTGTCGAATGACAATAATCTTATGCTTAACTAGTACTAATTCTTTGAAGAGATACAATAAAGCGATACAATGAATAGATGTGATAAAAATTATAAGCAAACAAAATACATATATACAAATAAAGTAGAAATACTAAAAAGTAATTTCCATAATGCATATATGTATATTATTACAATTATTATGAATTTAAAATTAATTCTTCATATCTTTGGGCTGCAACTTCAGGATTGTAAATGCTTGTAAAATCCTTTATTGGTGCGAATTCCTCATCTGCATTTACTCTAAGCAAAGCTATATTATTAAAATATGAAAATGCATCAAATACAAATTGTTCAAATTTATATATATTAGGCTTTTCTGGTACTTCCTTCATACCTTCAAAATTTACAAAAGCATTTTTTCTAAAAGCTCTATGATAAGGAAATTTAATATTGGCCATCTTAGTAATTGCCTTTAAACTAAAAATATGTGCTAGCATATTCTTTTCTCTATATAAATATTTGCCTTTACCATCTGTTAGTTTTGATATTTCTTCTGTAAAATTTTCACAATCTGCAATAGCTGGCCTATTATTTTTTCTAGCAAATACCCAAGAAATATCACTAGGATTTTCTTTAAATAAGGTCTTAGAACCAATTTCAAATTTTGAATTTATAGTATGTCCTATAAATATAGGGTCTAATGGGTCTAATAGTACATTATCAATACCACCAACAAACAACCATTGTAATTTTTTTTGCTCCATATCTTTAATTAAATTTGCTTTTCTTAAAGCAGAAAATAAATTACCATTTCCATTAGAAGCTAAATTTACTTTATATATTTCAGAAAGTACTAATTTACCATTAATATCAACTATAGGCATATTATCTTGAACAAAAAATATTATATTATTTCTTCCATATTCAAAGAAATTGTTTTGTTCAAAAAAACTTATAGTATCAAAATAGTTATTAGTGCTTGTCATTATGTACCAAGGAATATTTACATTATACCTTGTAGCATATTTTTTTAGATAATCACATAAAATTTCAAATAAAGATTTCCTAGGTGTTGTATCTAAACTAAAAGTACCTTTAGGACCACTAAAACCTAATCTTGAACCTTGACCACCAGCTAGAGTAATTACTCCAACCTTACCAGACTTTATAGCTTTAACACCTATAGAGGTAAGTTGTTTCTTTTCCGATTTAGAAAAATTTGCTTTTATAGAATAATCCAAAGGTTCAATATTTTCTGTAGAATTTAAAACCTCTAACTTAGATTCTTCATATAAGTTTAAAATTTCTTCAAAATCAATCTTTAGTATTTGATTTAGCAAATCAGACTTTTGCTTTCCTGTAAGTTCAGAATAAAATTGTATCAAATGCTCTTGATTATATTTACTTAATATTTTCTTTACTTCACTCAGTTTATCTTCCATAAAAAACCTTCTTTACAAAATTTATAATAAGTTTATAATTATTTTGCATGAATATAATTTGTTGCACTTCTTAATTCTGTTATAACTTTATTTTTATTAGGTAATGTCGATTTCTCTAAAAGCTTAATTTCTTCTTCAATATCATAAGGAAGTCTTACTAAATTAAAACTAATAGAAGAAAAATCCTTACTATTTAAATTACCCTCTAGTATAATATATGAAGCAACTGTAGAAAATTTATTAGTTTTATCAAAAAAATTATCATTTAACATTTCTATAGGCATACCAACACTTCCAGGGTTGAATATAGTTTTGTTATGGGTTCTCACAATATTTGGTGTATGAATGTGACCATAGCCTACTATGTCTGGAACTGGATCATTAGGTGTTTTGCCAATAAATTCGGTATTTTCAAATAATTCCATTCCATCATAAATTTCTGTTGCAGAATATATTGTATCTTTATTTGAAAACATAGGATTAAAAACATAATCCAGTCCAAAAGGTGAAGCATGAAAAAGTCTTATTAAATATCCACTCATATAAAAATCATACACTATTGGTAGGTTATATATAAAAGAAGCACGTTCTTCACCTATTAAATCTCTTGTCCAAAATTTTCCCTTTGGTATATCAGGTCTAGTTACTGCTTCATCACAATTACCTTTTAAAATTACATCGCATTTTTCTCGTAATAAATCTATAACCTTATCTGAATTACAACTTTTTAAAACACTATCGCCTAAACAAAAAATTTTGGAAATGTTTCTAGCTTCAATATCATTAATTACAGCTTTTAGTGCTGTTATATTTCCATGTATATCAGAGATAATTGCAACTTTATCCATAACTACACCTCCTAAATTTCAATACAATTATTATAGTATAATTGGCAAGCATTTTCAAGATTTATATTTCGATTTATTATTACAATTTACAACTGATTTTTTAGAGAAAAAGTATATATTACTGGAAATATTAATGACATATTTTCAATAGTACAACTCTATAAAATAACAGTTGAAAAAGATTTGTATATTATATATAATAAGAAAAATTGAAGGGAGGGACAAGAATGTTAAAACACATAGGAAACACACCAATGATAAAAATAAAATACAAAAATAACGAAAAAATAAATTATATATACACAAAATTAGAATCATACAATCCTACAGGCAGTATAAAAGATAGAGTAGCATATTATATGATAAATAAAGCAAAAGAAAGAGGAGAATTAAAAGAAAATATGCCAATAGTAGAGGCAACTAGTGGAAACACAGGTATATCGCTCTCAGCATTTGGTGCATATTTTAAGCATCCTGTATACATTTATATGCCAGATTGGGCAAGTACAGAGAGAGTACAATTAATGAAAAGCTATGGAGCAAATGTAACTCTAATTTCAAAGGAAAAAGGTGGCTTTAAAAAATGCTTAGAAGAGGCAGAAAAATTCGCAAAAGAAAATAATGGATATTGGTCAAATCAATTTGCTAATACAGACAATTTACTAGCACATTATGAAACTACAGGAGAAGAAATAGCAAAACAACTTCCAGAAAAGGTATCTGCATTTATATCTGGTGTAGGAACTGGTGGAACACTAATAGGTATAGGAAGAAAATTAAAAAAATATAACAAAGATATAAAAATAATAGCATTAGAACCAGAAAAAATGCCATTAATTTCTCAAAATAAAATAATTGGAAACCATAAAATAGAAGGAATAGGAGACGACTTTGTACCAGATTTATTAGATAAAAACTTGCTAGACGAAGTTATACTAGTAAATGACGAAGACGCAATAAATATGTCTAGGAGACTTGCTAAAGAATTAGGGCTTGGAGTAGGAATTTCATCAGGTGCAAACTTAATAGCAAGCATAATTTATCAAGAAAAAGAAAGTAAACCAGTTGCAACAGTATTTGCAGATGACAATAAGAAATATTTAAGTACTGACTTATCTAAACATATAGATACTAATCCAAAATATATATCTAACAAGATAAAATTATTGGACTATGAAGTAATGTAAAGTTGGAAAGTTCTTAAAACTAATGAAATGAATATAAAAATAAAAGCCACTGAGCATAATATAATTTTAGTAAAACCTCTATTCCAGTATTGACAAAATCTAGGTAATTAAGGTATAATATAACTTGTTCATGTAAAAGTAGGACAAAAAATGAAATCCCACACCAAACACTTGAAGGTGTAATACTGGAAGGAGGGGAATAAAATGTCAGAGGTTAAAGTTAATAATGGAAATATAGAAGATGCCTTAAAAAGGTTTAAAAGACAATGTGCAAGAAATGGAGTATTGCAAGAGGTTAGAAAGAGAGAACATTATGAAAAGCCAAGCGTAAAAAGAAAAAAGAAATCAGAGGCAGCTAGAAAAAGAAAATTTTAATTAAGTAAATAGGTTAATAATGTCTTGCAGATATACATAAAGCAAGAGAGAATAATTAAGAAGAGTAAATTTGAAAAAAATATCATCTTTACTCTTTTTTTATTGTATACTTTAGCAAAAATATTATATAATAAAACAGAAAAATGAAAATAGCAGTTTTGTGTCAAACAACATATAAGTATTTTTAGATGAATCAAATAAAGCTGTTATATAAAAATAAATTGGAGGGAAAAATATGAATTATATTAAAAAAGAGGTAAAGCAAGGAATTAATTTACACAATATAAATACAAACAAATTTAAAACTAATTTATATGCAGTATTTTTAGCAACACCTCTAAGTAGAGAAAATGTAACTAAAAATGCTCTGCTAACAGCAGTATTAAGAAGAGGAACAAAAAACATAGAGTCCCAAGTTCTAATTAGCAAAAAATTAGAAGAAATGTATGGAGCAAGCTTTGATTGTGGTATTGAAAAAACGGGAGACAATCATATAATAAAATTCTATTTAGAAACTATCAATGAAGCATTTTTACCAGAAAAAGAAGAGTTAGACAAAAAATGTATAGAATTATTATTTGATATAATATTAAACCCATTAGTGCAAAATGATGGATTTAAACCAGAATATTTAGAAAGCGAAAAGAAAAAATTAAAACAAATAATAGAGGGAAAAATAGACAATAAGAGAACATATTCATTTGAAAGATGTGTAGAAGAAATGTTCAAAGACGAGCCTTATGGTCTATATAAATTTGGCTATGTAGAAGATTTAGAAAAAATTACGCCACAAAACCTTTATCAATATTATAAAGAACTAATAAAAAAGTGCAAAATAGATATATTTGTGTCTGGAAATTTAAAAGATACAGATATAAATAATTTAATAGAAAATAATGCTGAAATAAAAGCATTAGAAGCAAGAAAGTCAGAATATGTAGAGAACAAAGAAAACTCAGAAAAAATACCAGTAAGAGAAGAAAAAGTAGTTGAAGAAAAAATGCAAGTAGGACAAGGAAACCTAGTAATAGGTTTATCTTCAAATAGCCAAATAGAAAATGAAAAATTTGTAATGTCTGTATATAATGCAATATTAGGTGGAGGAGCAAATTCTAAGTTATTCCAAAATGTAAGAGAAAAAAATAGTTTAGCATATACAGCAGGCTCGACATTTAGAAGACAAAAAAATACAATATTTATTAGATGTGGAATAGAAATAGAAAATTATCAAAAAGCATTAGATACAATTAAAGAGCAAATAGAAGATATGAAAAATGGAAACTTTACTGAAGAAGATATTGAAAATGCAAAAAAACTAATTGTTTCATCTGTTAAAGGAATAAGTTCAGAACAAGATACAGAAATAACCTATTATTATGGACAAGAATTATCAGACACTTTTACAACCATAGATGATTATGTAACAAAAATAAATAATGTAACCAAAAGCAATATAGAAGAAGTTGCAAAAGAAATATGGATAAATACAGTGTACTTTTTAAGAGATTAAAGAAAGGAGCGTATAACATAAATGGAAATAATAGAAAGCTTAAAACTAAAAGAAAAAGAATATATAGAAAAATTAGACAATGGTATGACAATTATAATTATACCAAAGCCTGAATTAGATAAAAAATATGTAATATGGGGCACACATTTTGGCTCTATAGATAACAGATTTATTATGCCAAATTCGGGAGAAGAGGTATTTATACCTGATGGAGTTGCACATTTTTTGGAACATAAAATGTTTGAACAACCAAATGGTACAAACAGCCTAGATACATTAATGGCATTAGGTTTAGATGCGAATGCATACACAACAAATGACCATACAGCATATTTGTTTGAATGTACAGACAATTTTTACGAAGGCTTAGATGAACTTATGGACTATGTTCAACACCCATATTTTACAGACGAAAATGTAGAAAAAGAAAAGGGTATAATAGCACAGGAAATAAAAATGTATGATGACGAACCAGGTTGGAGACTATACATGAACACAATGGATTGTATGTACAAAGAAAATCCAATAAAAATAGATATAGCAGGAAGTGTAGAATCAATTAGCAAAATAACACCAGATGTTTTATATAAATGCTATAACACCTTTTATAACCCATCAAACATGGTAATGGTTGTATGTGGTAATTTTAATCCAGATAATATATTAGAAGAAATTAAAAAAAGGTTACTACCACACGAAAAGCAAGGAGAAATAAAAAGAATTTATCCAAGCAAAGAAAAAGAAATAAATAAACCATATAATGAAATGGAAATGGAAGTAAGCCTTCCACTATTCGCAATAGGTTTTAAAGATATGGAAGATAATAGAAACAAAGAAGAACTTGTAAAAAAACACATAGCAATAGAAATACTACTAAATATGATAATTGGAAAAAGCTCGGATGGCTACAAAGAATTATATGAAAAAGGCTTATTACTTGCAGAACCAGATATGGACTATGAATTTAGTGACGAATATGCTCACATTGTAATATCTGGACAATCACAAGAACCAGAAAAAGTAAAAGAAAAAGTAGAAGAGTCAATAAACTTTTTTTTAGAAAATGGCCTTGATGACGAGCATTTTAATAGAATAAGAAAAAAAGTGTATGGAGACTATGTGGTAGAGTACAATAGTGTTGGAGATATAGCAAGAATGTTCCTATCGGACAAAATGAAAGGTATAAATAGTTTTGACTATATAGAAAAGTACAACGAAGTAACAAAAGAATACACAGAAACAGTTTTGAAAAATGTCTTTAAAAAAGATAATATGGTAATGTCTGTAATAAGAGGAAAAAAATAAAAAATATATGTAGAAAAATGTCGAAAAAAGGCATACGAAAAATGGCACAAACCCCATAAAATCAACAAAAATTCATTGACTAATTTGTAAAAATATGGTATTTTTAAAATATACAAAAGAAAAAATGATAAAAAGGAGAGTGGGTTTATGTTAAATGATGAAATTTGTAAATTAAGAGAAGAATTAAATAATAGCATAATCAATGGCGAAGATTATGAAAAAACTTACAAAATAAGTGTTGAACTGGACCAACTAATTGCAGAATATTATAAAGTTGAATTGGAATTAAAAGACGGAAAGATAAAGAATAGTAGGAGAAGAGTTTGTAAGATGAAGAATACAAAACACAAACAACTTGAAAATTAACATAAAATGTAGTATAATTAACCTTGATAGCAGGTAGCTATTATAAACGAACTTTATCTAACAAATGGGAGGTAAAATTATGTTCCGGACAACGAGAAGAGCTATTCTGTGGGTAATTTTACCCATGATAAGCTGTATGGTAGCTGGGTTCTTTTTTACCCTTAATGGGGTAACAAATATGTTACTTACATTATGGATACTATTGTACGGTGGTTGCGTTATTGAAGCCACTGTCGAGGTCGACCTCGCAATGGGAATCTCCGTATTTCTTTGGGGACTGAACTTGGCAACAGGCCACGTGTATGCAAAGATACTGGAGGGGTTTTTCGAAGGAAATCTGACCTTTGGCCATGCGCTTTATTGTTTAGCTATGTTAGCCTTAATTGCGCTGAACGTATCATACGTGAGAGAGTTCAAATTAGAGCTCAGAAGAGCAGTAAGGAGAGATGAATCAAGAGAAAGTGAAGAGGAACAAGAGAGAAGAAATTAGTTAATTACTTCTCGAGAGGGGGTAGCCATTAAATTGGTTGCCTTTTCTTTATTGTATGGAAAAAATGGTTTTCTTATATTTGACTCGAAAAACAACACAAAAATCAATAGTTTTTCTACGTCATAAAAAACACTTGCAAATTAACATAAAGTGTAATATAATATAAATATGTACGAATACACACTTTTCTAAAAAAATGGAGGAAAAGACTATGAACATTCGGAAATTGTTGTTTTGTATTGTAATCCCAGCTGCAAGTAGCTTTCTGGCTGGAGCATGGTTCACTCTTCACGGAGTGAGCAATTTGGGAGTTGCAGTTCTGCTGTTGATTGTGTCACTCTGCACAGGGTGGGCCTACTACGTAAAAGGCTCTGGTTTAGCTTATTACATTGTAGGATGGCTCCCGGAAGTCTTCACGGGCTACCTTTATATCAAAGTCCTTGCAGGACTCATAAATAATGAGTTTGGACCTATGATCTTTGTGTTGGTAGTATTACTGCTTGCAATCATGGTAGTATCTACTATTAGATACGGAGAAACTGTAAAGAAGGTTGCAGGAATCAGAAAAGGGATAAGACGGAGTGAAGTTTCTGATGATACTCCGAATCAGCCCGTAGAGCACGTGGAGGCTGAAGAAATTCAGCAAACCGACAAAAATCAGCAGAAATAAACAATTAATCGAAAGGTACTAGAGAAGTAATTAGCTAATTACTTCTCGGGAGGGCAACCACCACAAGTGGAAGCCCTCTTTTAAAAATATTTAGAAAAATAAAGTAATAACTTTGAATACTTTGTTCTTAATAGTAGTTAACAAAAACATATACAAACAATTATTACAAAAACATTACAAAAACATTACAAAAATATTATTTTTATGTTACAAACACCTAAAAACGAAAAAAATATGTTATTATATAAGAAAAACTACTGAAATTATCAACAATATGTTAAAAAAATGTTGAAAAATGCGAAATCTTATATTATAATAATATAGAGAGGTGAAATAGTGAAGAAAAGTAAGGTATTAAAAAAGTTTACAATAATAGCTATCATTTTAATTTTATTTTTAGCTATATTTAATACAATATCAAATGCAGACGTACCAACTACGATTGACCCGGGCGATTGGCAACCATCGGACTTGGAAACAACAGACGTGGATGAAGTTTTAGATATAGGTGGAGTTATAGTAAGTATAATAAGAACTTGTGGAGTGGTAGTATCTGTAGTTGTACTATTAATTATAGGTATTAAATATATGACTGGAACTGTAGAAGAAAGGGCTGATTATAAAAGTAGTATGAGACCATATTTAATAGGTGTATTTATATTCTTTGCATTAAGCCAACTATTGTCTGTAATTATAGATTTAATACCAGGATTTTTCGAGTAGGTGATAGTAAATGAAAATAAAAATGACTATAAAAACTATTTTAGTGCTAATTATAATCTTACTAATAACAGCTAATTTTAACATAGTACAAGCAAACATACAAGTTGCAAGTGGAGCTGGTAGAGGTAGCACAAGCTCGCGGAAGAGAAAATATAACCATAGAAGATGTTACAGGAGGAGCTAAAAACTTTTTACAATCAGGAACATCACAGGATAATCCATTAGATATTGACGGAGTACAAAATGTAACAGATGTATTATATAACATTTTACTAGCAGTAGGAATAATAGTAGCAGTTATAGTAGGATTACTTATAGGTATAAAATATATGACAGGTAGTGTGGCACAAAAATCAGAAACAAAGCAATTACTTTTACCATATATAGTAGGGTGTGTAGTAATATTTGGAGCCTTTGGAATTTGGAGAATAGTAGTAGAACTATTAAATCAAACACAAGTATAAGATAAAGATATTAAAATTATCTCACAAAAATTAAGAGATATTTATTATATAAATAAAAATATAAAGGAGGATAAAAATGAAAAAACTTACTAAAATATTAACAGTAATTTTATTAGTTGCAATAATGCTAACAGCTTATACAACAGTTGCTAATGCAAGTGACTATTCATCACAAGTAGATGGATTGTTTGATGTAGAGGCAGAGGGAACAGAAAACATAATGACAGTTGGTGGAAACATTGTTAGTATAGTAACTACAATAGGAATTATTGTTGCAGTTGTAGTGCTTTTAGTATTAGGTATTAAGTATATGATGGGTAGTGCTTCAGAAAAAGCAGAATACAAGAAAACAATGATACCATATCTAGTTGGTGCTTTACTAATATTTGGTGCATCAGCTATAGCTAAAGCAGTAATTGCTATAAGCGAGAACCTAACAGCTGGTTAATAAATATTACAGAAATATTACAAAAATATTACAATTATATTAAAAGTGCATTTTATATGCACTTTTTTTATGTTTTTTGTATCTTTTTGGAGAATTATTTGATATAATAAGATGTAGATAATTATAAACTAAGGAGGAATTTATATGGGAACATATAATTTACCAAGAGATGTAAAAGGTGAAGGTCGAATTTTATTTATATTCACCGGAAAGAGTATGCTTTACACAGCAATAGGTGCAACAGTCGGCTTTGTACTCTTCTATTTACCACTATCTGCACTAGGTATGACAATGGTAGGAGTAGTTGTAGCAGCAGTATTTGCACTTATAGGATTTTTAATAGGAACAATGAAAATGCCAAACCTAGCAAAGTTTAAATTTACTCAAAAAACTGGTGGAGAAAATATAGATGATATTATAAGAAGAGCCATAAAGTTTAGAACAAAAGGAAGAAAAATATATATTTACAAGGAGGAAGATAGAAATGCCTAATCAACAAATAAATAATTATGCTACAATACTTGGAATAATAATTGTAGTAATTGTTATATTATTATTTGCACTTGTAGTAGTATATTTTATGTCAAGAAATAAAAAAGAGAAAAAACAAAATGGTACAAGTGATTTTAGTAGCCCAGAAGAAGCAAAAGCTAAAGCAACATCCAAAGCAAAAACATTTGCTGTAGAATCTGTAATAGATTTTATGGAATTTGAAAAAGTAGAAGACAATATGATTGTTGGGAAAAATGGTATGAAGTACCTAATGGTTGTAGAGTGCCAAGGAATAAACTATGACTTAATGTCAGAAATAGAAAAAAATTCAGTAGAGGCAGGTTTTATACAATTTTTAAATACAATAAGACATCCTGTACAAATTTATGTACAAACAAGAACTATAAACTTAGAAAGCAGTATAAGTACATATAGAGAAAGAGTAAAGCAAATAGAGGCAGATTACCAAAAACAAGAACAACGATACAAAGAAATGAGAAGTTCAGGCAATTATACAAGAGAACAATTAGAAAGAGCTTATTATGAGCTTACTAAACAAAAAAATTTAACTGAATATGGTAAAGATATTATTTATTCTACAGAAAGAATGAGCTTAAACAAAAATGTACTAAACCAAAAATACTATGTAGTTGTGCCATACTATCCAGATGAACTAGGACAAAATGATTTTGATAAAGAAGAAATCCAAAACTTAGCTTTTTCAGAATTATATACTAGATGCCAATCTGTTATTAGAACACTATCAGGATGTGAAGTTAATGGAAAAATATTAACCTCAGAAGAACTTATTGAATTACTATATGTAGCATATAACAGAGATGAGCAAGAAGTTTATGGCTTAGACAAAGCTTTAAGAGCAGGATATGATGAACTATACTCAACAGCACCAGATGTACTAGATAAGAAAATGAGAACCTTAGACAGAAAAATAGAAGAAGAAGCATTTAATAAAGCAAACGAAAAAGTAAGAGAAGCACAATCTGCTAAGGAAAAAGCTTTGCAGAAAAAAGAAAACAATATGGACAACCTAATAGATAATTTAGCAAAATTAATTATTGAACAAAACTCACAAGGAATTGGATATGATGTAGCACAAGATGCTATAAAGAGTATTGACGAAGATAAAGCAAATAGAGCAAAGCAAGGAGGTACAGAAGAAAATGTTAAAACGAAAACAAAAAGAAAAACAAAATCAGCTTAACGATTATACAAGACCAGATGAATATGAAATTCTTAAAAAGAAAACTATTAAAGAGTTAATAGCACCTTCTGGAATTGATGCAAGTAACATAGACCACTTAGAAATTATTTCTGATGTAACTAGATATGCAAGAAGCTTCTTTGTATCTACATTACCTAGAATGTGTACTTTCCCAGAATTGTTTAGAGATATGTATCTATTTGGTGATATAAATACTTCAATATACATAAACCCAGTGCAAGAGTCTAAATCACAAAATGAATTAAACAGAGTAATTAACCAGCTAGAAACAGAAAGAATTGTTGCAGCAGATAGAGGTAACATTAACAGAGAAAGTGATTTAGGACAAAAAAGGTTAGAAGCAGAAGAGCTAAGAGACGAAATTGCAGCAGGATATAACAAATTATATGAGGCATCAGTTGTAGCCACTTTATTTGCATATAGCCTAGAAGATTTAGACAGATATACAAAACTATTATCAACAGAAATGTCAAAATCGTTAGTAGAAGTAAAAAGTGCTTGGGGAATGCAAGAAGAAGCATTTAAATCTAACTTGCCATTGATGGACGATAAAATTAAAAAAACACATACATTTGATAGAAGGTCAATGGGAACTGTATTTCCATTTACAACTTCAGAGGTTGGACATTCGACAGGTGTACCACTTGGAATAAATAAACAGACAGGAGTGCCAATACTTTTTGATAATTTTCATAGCTCACTTACAAATTATAATATGGTTATATTTGCTAAGTCTGGTGCTGGAAAATCAGTAACAATGAAAACATTAGTATCTAGATCAGCTGTTTTAATGGGTGTACAAAGCTTGGCACTAGATGCAGAAGGTGAGTATAGCATAGTTGCAGAAAGCCTTGGTGGCATAAATGTAGTAATAAGCCCATCATCTAAAACAGTTATAAATATATTTGATATAGAAACAGAAATTGTAAAAGATGAAATAACAGGTAGAGAAAAAGTTGTACTAAATGTAGAAAACAAAGTAGAGGACGTTACACAGGCTTTACTTACAATGGCTAAAGGTAGTACCAGAAGTGAAGAAGTTAACGAGCTTACAAAACAAATTATAGCAGAATCTGTTGCAGAAGAATATGCAGCACACGGAATAACCAATGATCCAAATAGCTTATTTGAAGCAGCAAGTGGAGAATTTGGTTCAAATATGTTAGGAAGAAAAAGAAAAGATATGCCAACTATTGGCTCGTGGTATAGAAGAATCCAAAAGAAGGCAGATGATAATAAAAACCCAGACTATAATTTCCATTATAGTTATTTGCTAAAAGTTATGAAACAGTACATAAGAGAGTATGATGGACAGATGGCATACTTTGATGGACAATCAACATTTGATTTACTAGAAGGAACACTATTTATAAACTTAGATATATCACAACTAGAAGAAAAATTTGCAAGACCACTT
>CALXVA010000035.1 GCA_944391835.1 uncultured Clostridia bacterium
CTACATGAATTGTATGCTATTTCTTCATATCCACATTCATCACATACATATTTATGTGCTCCTAATTTTTCACTTTTACAATTCTTTATTGCCTTTATTACTTTTTGTTTATATCCTACTATTTTATGTTTTTCTAAATAATCTTCTAGTCCTATTTCTAATATTTCTTGTATTTTTGTCATCTCTTACTTTTCCTCCTTCATAAATGCATCTAATGGATTATCTACTGACAATTCTATTTTTGCTACGTGTATATATTCCATAGTACTTCGTATATTGCTATGTCCCATTAGTTCTTTTACTTCTAATATACTTGATCCTCTTTCTATTAAATCCGTGGCGAATCCGATGTCTCAAGCTATGGATTACAAATTTATCATCTATTTTGGCCTTTTTTCTATATCTTCTAAAAAATACTCTTGTTCTTTCTATCGTTAGTGGATTTCCTTCTCTATTTAAAAACAAATATCCTTCTGGATGCTTTGGCTTATACATTTTGTAATATTTTCTTAACATTTCTAATCTTGTTTGTGGTAATACTGTATATCTATCTTTTCCGCCTTTTCCTCCTCTTACAAATATCCTCATCTTTCCGCTATCTATATCTCCTATTTTTAAATTCACTGCCTCTGATACTCTTAATCCACTTCCATATATCATCATAAAGATCGTTTTATACATGTAGTTTTCACAAGCATTAAAAAAAGTGCTTAACTCTTCTTTTGTTAGCACATCTTTCATTTTTCTTCTTTTCCTATACATTGGTAATTGTTTCTTGTTTATTAATTTATCTAGTGTTACTTCGTATATGAATCTTATCACAGAATTGTAGTAATTTACGCTTCGTTCCGATAACTTTCGTTCTTCTCTTAAGTATTTTAGTAAAAAGTTTCTTAATTCTTCTATTGTTACTTCTTCCAGTGGTTTTCTAAAATATTTTATTATATCTTTTGTTTTTCCTAAATAACTTTCTTCTGTCCAATGTGAAAATCCTCGCATTTTCATGTCTTCTTTCATTTTGCTTATTATTTGTTCATTTGTCATAAAAAAATACCTCCTGTTTAATATATTTGTAACTTTCGAGTTACATAATCTATATTATGTATATGTCAATAGAAAAATGCACCTTTTTTCCAATTTAAAAATGTATAAAAATTCCAGTTTGAAATATTGCTTGGTGGGGAGTTATCCCCACCATTTTTAAAGCCTTCTTCTTTCTTCTTCAAGTATAGCTTCTTCACTATACAAATCAAATAGTGTGTACATTTCGTAAAATAGTGTATCTGGCGTAACCTCATCATTATTTTCTATCAAATTTAATACTCCTACTCTTGCATATGCTAATGCTTCGTTATTTGTCATACAGACCATCCTCCTTTTAATTTTCTAAAAAAACTTCTCTTCTTTGTGATTTTTCTTCAGTAGTACATTCTTTTTATTACAATGATATGCTAAGTAACTTAGTTCTTCTAATATATTCTCTCTAGTAAGTGGTTTATTTATTTCTGCAATTTTATCAATTGCAACATCTACATATATCATCATCTCTTTAACAGTCATTTTTATTCACACTCCTTACTTATATTTCCTTTAGTATCAACATTTCTATCCTTTATTCTGTATGATTTTCCATTAATTTTAATTATATGGCTATGATGTACAAGTCTATCAATTATTGCAGCAGTAACAACAGAATCTCCAAATATTTCAGGCCATTTACTAAATACTTGATTAGTAGTAAGTATTGTAGACTTCTTCTCATATCTTTTATTAATTAATTGAAAAAACAAATATGCTCCTTCTTTGGTTATTGGTAAATATCCTATTTCATCAATAATCAATAACTTATACTTACAAAAATATTTTATCTTTATATCAGCTCTATTTTCAGAATTAGCCTTCATAAGCTGGTTAATTAAATCATTAAAAGTGATGTAATATGTGCTAATTCTTCTTTTTGCAGCAGCTATGCCTATGCTAACTGCTAAGTGAGTTTTACCAACTCCACTAGTACCAACAAAAATTACATTTTCATTTTTATCCATAAACCTTAAAGTTTCCAAGTCAAGCATTTCATTTTTATCTACACTGGGTTGATATGAAAAATCAAAATCATCTAATGTTTTTTCGAAAGGAAATGCAGATACTGTAATATTAACTTTAGCAGCTCTTTCAGTTTGATACTTTATTTCCTCCTTTGTTAAATCATACATCATCTCAGTAAAAGAAATATTTTTATCTTTCATCTCATCCAAATATCCTGGTAACATTGCTTTCATTTTATCAAGCTTTAATACTTCTAAATTATCAATCAAATCTGTATATATACTCATTTCTAAGCCTCCTATAACTCATCATAATCACTTAAATAGCTTTCAACAAATTCAGCTATTTCATCATTTGTCTTATGTTTAAAAGCATCGGATTTTGCTATATCTTCTATATGTTCTTTCTTGTAATTTAAAAATTTATTACTTTTTTTGTGCGAAGTTATGAAATTTGTTGTATAATATATATGGATATATTCATCAGTCTCTGTTACAGAAACTGATTCACCTATTAGGTAAGTAGGAACAGAGTATTTTTGCCCTTTATACATAACCATAGATTCTTTAGAAACCTTATATTCTTTTGGCGAGGAAATATATGTTTTTAAAATATCTTGTGATGGTAAAGGCAACAAATGCTTTGTTTCCTTTTTTATTCTATCCATTGGTTTTTGATTAGTAGCTTGTGATACTTCACTGTTTATATCCTTCATAAAATCATTTACAATTTTTTGTAACTCATCATATGTTTCAAATTCGTTATTATATATCTTTAGTCTATCAACTAGTTTTGCTAATGCTTCTACCTTACCTTTTGTCTGTGGTCTATATGCTTTACAAGTTATTACATTAAATCCTATATCTTTGGCATACTGTGCAAATTTAGAATTTATTTTAACATGACCTATTCTACTATTTGCTCTATCCACAACTGTTGGCATATTATCAAAAAGTATCTCTTTTGGAACTCCTTCAAAATATTTAAATGCTTCATTCATACATTCAAACAACGTCTTCTGAGTTCTATCACTAGTTAACTTCAGAAACTTCATTCTCGAATATCCAAGTATCATTAAAAATATATTTACTTCAAATATTTCTCCAGATTTTGATACCATCTTTAAGCTTTCTTTCCAGTCAACTTGTGCCTGGAGCCCAGGTGATGTCTCATATCTCAATGTAGCTTTCTTTATTTCTTCACGTTTATGCTTATTTGCGTAATCTGCAAGTAGTGAATATGAACCGTTATACCCATCTTTTTGAATGAATTTAAAAATGGACATTGCACTACAACCTAATTCAAGTTTTTCTTTTATTGTTTCTTTAAATTCATCAAGCTTGGATGCTCTCTTTATTGATTTTCTTCTTTTAGGGACATAGCCTTCTAGATATTTTTTTACTGTTCTTGGATCACAATTCATAATTTCAGCCATCTTAGACTTACACATAACTACACATTCACCTCCTCTCGTAATCAAATTGATTTCATTAAGTACATCTAGTCTCATAACAACCATCTCCTTTCATTTCTGAGACCTACAGTTGATGTACTTATATTTTACCATTTTCTTCCTTTTATATCAAAAAGAAAAAATGTAGGTTTTCCTACATTTTTCAAACTGGAAGAAAACTACATTTTTATTCTATCATATACAGTTTTTCCTATATTATTCTATATAGGAATGGATATAACATGTTCCTATTTTCCTCATATATAACCTTTAATTATATATCCTAAATTTATAGGAGCTACAGGGCGGAGGCCATTCGAATTGTTATTGGCGTTGGTGTTGCCGTTAGAATTCACATTGCACAAGTTGTTGTTGTTAACGTTCCCACTAGTGTTCACATAGCGGACATTGAAGTTCGAGTTGTTAGAGTTAGAGTTCACATTACGAGATGCCAACCAAACTGTTATACCCAATAATTATAAATGAATTATTATATAGTACTTTTTCTCCATCCATTTGCATATTTTAAAATATAGTCAATACTTTCTCCAAATTTTAAATATCTTTTCCCGTTTATTATTTGCTTATCATAACATAAGTTAATCAAAAAATCTAAATATTTCAATCTTGCTATTATTTTTTCTTGTATATCTTTTCTTTTTTCTTTATTTTCACTTGCATTTGCTTCATAAGCTAGTAGTAACATTTCTTTAGATATTATACTTATTTGTTGCTTTATTTCAATATCTCTCTTCGGAAAATTTACTAAGTATTTATCTATATTTACAATTAATTCTCTTATACAGTTAATTACTACAAACTTTTCCTTCTTCATCTTGCAATATTTCCTCTATTTTTATTATTTTACCTTTTAAATTTACATTTTCTATATTTTCAATCAAATAATTATATATATTAAGTGCTCTTTCCTGTAAAATTATATTTTTATGCGCCGATTTAAAAAACTCTTCATATCTATTTGCATTTCTAAAATCAACTTTTTCGTCTACTTCATATTGATGCGCTCTATCTATCAAAATATAATTTATTTTTTTACTTTCTAATGTATTTTGCACATATCCCAATGAATTTTTAGGAAATCCACACATCCAATTATTTTTTCCAAAGTTTTTCTTCTTATATCCAAACAAATAGCTTAATATATATGCATCTTTACCATACGAATTATAGAACGCTCCTATTTTTATTATTGCAACATAATTTGGATGAATTTTCTTTATTATATTTACCATATTTTCTATACTCATTTTCTTCCCTACTCTATTTCAAATTTTCGGCTTTGGCCGACTAAAGCCGGCCACATTGCGAGGACCTGAGGCCCTCGTAATACCTTATAATACTCTATTGTTGCGATTATAACCCTAAGGTGTATGGTGTGCCTGATTCACCATTTCCGCCTGTTACCTTGATTCCAGATTTCAGAGTGAACACAGGGCGGAGGCCATTCGAATAGTAATTGGCGTTGGTGCGGCCGCGAGAACCCACACCGCACAAGCGCTTGCTGCTGCTAACGTACCCACTAGTGCTCACATAGCGGACATCGAAGTACGAGTCGCTAGAGTAAGAGTTCACATTACGAGAGGCCAACCAGTATGCATCAGCTATATTATTTATTTCTAAAGCTTCCATCTGGTTATAGTCTGTTTCATAATTTGTATCTGCATCTTTTAATTTTCCACTATAACTTGAACTAAATTCTGTAAATGTATAATAACCTGCTTCTGCACTTGGGGTTGTTGGATTACTTCCTACACATCTTGCTGTACTATAGTCACTATTATTATATACTCCTGCTGCATTATTTAATGTACTTATTGCATTATTGTATGAATTCATCGAGGTAGTAAAATCACTATCTCCTAATGTTACATCGTTTCCTACACATGCACTGGTTATTAGTTGCACTCCATATTCTGATGTACTATCATATAATACTCTACATTCTATGTCTCCCTGCGCTGATGGATATGTTACGTAATCTCCTGCTTTTAAAGTATCTTCTGCTGTTGGTTTTTCTGGCTCAGGTTCATCTGGATTTACTTCATTTGCTACTGGCTCTTCTGGCTCTGTTATTTCTTCATCTTCTGCCATCATGTTAGCATACTCATCCATTAGACTATTTAATTTTTCTTGCTCACTTATGGTTGACTCTTCTGTTAAGTTTTTAGCTTGCTGTGCTTTTTCAATTAGCCCTCCTTCCCCAAAAGCTGCATTTATTGTTATTGTTGCTAAAATTATTAGTATTACTATTGTTATTACTAATGCTACTAATGTTATTCCTTTCTCTGTTTTTTTGCTTTTTTTATCTTGTTCTTTTTTCTTTCTGTTCATTTGTAATTTTCCTCCTCTTCTTATTTTTATTTATATGTAATTTTAAAAATTTAAAATCAAATTTAGTCTTTTAACTTTAGTTTTCTCTATTTTGCGCTTTTTTATTCATTTTATTGTAATTTACTATTTTTATTGTTTTACTTTAATTGCTCTATTGTTATTTTTGTAATTATTTTCTTGCTAATTCTTATTTATTTTCTTTTTGTTGTTTTGTTTCGTACATTATCGTATTTTATCTTCTACTAGTATTATTCTACAATAACATTCTATTTTTTACAACACATTTTTCTTAATATTTAAATTTTTGTTTTGGTAATTATTCTTGTCCTATTTTATCAACTTTTATGTCATTCAAAATTCTAAAACGCACAAAAAGGACAGACTACATAACAACCTTTATGTTGCTACATAATCCATCCTTTTTTCCATGCGTATTCTGTTAAAATCTATTATTTCAATGCCTACTAATACTGTATTTTGAGCATGATAAATAAAACTTAATTCTCTAGAATAAACTCTCTCTCTCTCCAGACTGTCCGACGAATCCGTATTGTTTACATAAGATAGTGCTTGAGCATCTTTTATTAGAGCTACTATTTTTACTAAATTGTAACTCTCTCTCTTTTTTACAACGCCAACGGTTTCAGCCATTTCTGTTTTCACTCCTATCATCTTTCGTTTTTTCTTTACCTTTCACTATGCTTTTATTCTACACTATCGTTATTTCTTTTTCAAGTACTTTTCGTTTTTTTCCAGGGTAATTTCATCGCGTCAATTGAAAAAGTAAATTCTATTCAATAAAAAATAAATATAAATTAATTCTAAATTAACAGTTATTGTAAGACTAAATAAAAGTCAATATAATATATGTGTGGATACTTCTTGAGAAAGAAGGTATTTTATGAGCTTTAATGGTAAGCATCTTTCTTTAGAAGATAGAAAGATAATAGAACAAAATATTTGCAAAAGATTAAGAAAATTTGAAACTGCTAAAGAACTTAACAAAAGCCAATCTACTATTGGCAAAGAAATTAAAAACAACAGAAAACGTAGATATTCTAAAATTGATGATGCTCCTTGGTCTTGCAAGCATTTCACTGAATGCAAAGTTTGTGTTAGCAAATGTGTTGATTTCGAGGAAATACCATGTCCTCAACGAGACAGATTTGTAGGTGCTTGTAATTGTTGTCCTGACATCAAAAGATGTAACAAGGCAAAATATTTTTACTATGCTAATACTGCTCAAAGTAACTATGAATATACTTTAAAAGATTCTAGACAAGGTGTTAATTTGAACACAGCTGAACTTTATGAGTTAGCACATATCATTTGTCCTTTAGTCAATCAATTTACACAATTTTACAAAATCACAAAGAAATTAAGCAATGTGAAAAGACAATTTATACATATATTGAAATGGGCTTGTTCAAAGATTAGGGTGTTACCGACCTTGAGTTGAGAAGAAAAGTAAAAAGGAAAATATCTAGGAAGAAAAAACTTAAGAAAAGAGCTGAGCCTGCTGATTACACCGGCAGAAAGTATGAAGATTATCTTGAGTTTGTAAAAAACAATTCTGATATGCCAACAACTGAAATGGATACTGTATACAATAATCAAGACGGTCCATTTATTCAAACTTTCATATTTGAAAATACAGGCTTTATGATAAGTCTTTTAAAACAGCATAAGACGGCTGAAGAAATGTCCAATTCTCTTAATTACTTTCAGGATATTTTATCTGATGATATGTATCATAAATTGTTTGGCTTACTTCTTACTGACAGAGGCTCTGAATTTGCTAAGCCACAGCTTTTTGAAATTAATTGTGAGACTGGAGAAATTAGAAGCAATATTTTTTACTGTGATGCTCAAATGTCTAGTCAGAAACCTCACGTGGAGAATAACCATATATTTGTACGTGATATTCTGGCTAAGAAAAAAAGCCTTAAAGATTTAACTCAGGACAAGCTTGATTTAATGTTTTCACACATTAACTCTGTACCTAGAAAATCTTTAGGTGGAAAAACACCATACGAAGCTTTTGAGTTCTTCTATGGTAAAGATACTTTAGATAAACTAAACATATAAAAGATTGAAAAAGATAAGGTCACACTACAACCTTATCTCCTAAAATAATTAAAAAAACATTTACAAGAAGTATCCACGCTAATTTAATATTGGCACTGTTGTGTCCACCAAATCAAGTGAATAGAAATTAATCTTACTCTCAAAAAAATTAATTTGAATTCACTCGCTTAAATGCGCTCATTTTTCTTGTCTATATCTTCATTTTACACAAAAATGATAAAAAAAGCAACCTCTTTTTATCATTTTTGTGCTTTTAAATAGCTTTTTCTCGGTAATTAGAAGTTACTTTTTCCAAATAGAATTTACTTTTATAGTTGACCAACCTTAATTCTTTAATAGAAAAATTGAACAAAAGTGTTGAAATTGTGTATAAAATGTGATACAATTCATATAATATTAGTAGGAGGTGTTGTAATATGGCTAAAACTGATACACTGCATATTAGAATAGAGCCTAAAGTAAAACAACAAGCTGAAGAAACGTTAAAAGATTTAGGATTATCAATTACTGAAGCTATAAATGTGTTTTTAAATCAAGTTATACTAAACAACGGTATCCCTTTTGAAATTAAGAAACCAACATATAATAAAGAAACATTACAAGCAATGGAAGATACAAAGAGCAATAAGAATTTAAGTAAAACTTTTGATAGTGTAGATGAAATGTTTGAGGAGTTAGATAAATAGTGTTAAAAATAAGATATAGTAATCAATTTAAGAAAGATTATAAATTAATTAAAAAGAGAGGCTACGATATAAGTAAATTAAAATATGTTATTCAGTTATTGTCCGAAAGGAAAAATTTACCAGATAAGTATAGAGAGCACTATTTAACTGGACCCTATAAACGGATTTAGAGAGTGTCATATTGCACCAGATTGGATTTTAATTTACACTATCGAAGAAGATATCCTTACATTAACAGTTTCCAGAACTGGCTCACATAGCGATTTATTTTAGTATCAAATTACTCGCATAGATTTAAAAGAATAAATAGATTTAGGCTTTCTATCATTATGATATAAGTCCTAAATCTATTTATTTTTAACAGTTCTATCACATTTTACCCCACTACCTGTTTTCTTTTCTTATACACTAAATCGTGTGCCACACTCGCCCACTTGTCCATTTCCTCTGTTCTAATTTGCAATTCTGCTTTAATCGGAATAGTAACTTCTCCTACTTTATAATCATACTGAAATATTATATGATAGCTTGTATACCCACTTTTCTTTGGATTTCGTATGTAATCCTTTTCTTTTATAATTCTAAATCTGCCATCATTTTTTATTAAATTACTTAATTCGTAAATATCGTTTAAGTTATTACACACAATTCTAATTCCTATCAAATCATTTATTTTTTTTACTACATTGTCCCAAGTAAGCTCATAACCTTTATGTTCCATTTTTTCAATTAAACTTTCATATGATTTTATCCTTGATTCTACTTTTGTTATTTGATCTACCTTACCTCCATTTTTTAGTGCATCTTTTATTTCATTTAATACTATATTTCTTGCTATATTTACAATGTAATACATATTTTCGTACATATTATAAATGCTAATCGTATTAAATTCTTCTTTGTCCATCGTCTTATAGTTTTCTCTCCTTTCAGTTTAGTTTGGAATTTCCATTATACTACTAAATTAATTTTTATTCAATACATTTGTCAAATTTCCTTCCAAATATTGTAAATTTTTTGTTGCTGTTAACGGTTGTTTTTTTCAGAACAATACAAATTTTAATTTTATGTTGGAGTGCTTAAGGTGGGGACCGACAAGTTTACAAACTGTTAAATTGAGCACAAGCGAAAATTTATACAGTTTGTACGCAGTCGGGGGCCGGAAACATAAAATTAAAATTTGTATTGTTCTAACACTTTAGAGCAAACTATGAATTGTAAATTTTTTCTCCCCTACCCAAAACCAATTAACTATGATATAATATATATTATTTATGGAGGATAAAAATGAACACAAAATATTTAAAAACTTTAGAATTTGATAAAATAATAGAGAAATTAACTACATACTGTAAAACATATATTGGAAAAGAAAATGTGGCTAACTTGCTTCCTACTTTTAACCAGTTAAAAGTAACAAGCTTACTAGAACTTACTAATGAAGCAACTAGTTTAATTTATAGGAAGGGCAATGTTCCTCTTGCCGATTTGCCTAATATTGAAATTAGCATTAAAAACTTGGAGAGTAGCGCTACTTTGTCTATTTCTGCTTTATTAAATATTGCTAGATTTTTGAAAATATCGCGTGAAGTAAAAGAATATTTTTCATCTGGCGATGATATAGATTTATCTAGTTATCAAAAGTTAAGTGATATATTTGAAGCGATTTATACGAATAAAAGTGTTGAGGAAAAAATCTATTCAGTTATACTAGACGAAAATACTATTGCTGACAATGCTTCTTCTAAGCTAAGCAGTATTAGGCGTCAAGCTAAGAAGTTGGAGCAGGAAATACGTGAAAAGCTAAATTCTTTTATTCACTCTAGCACTTATTCTAAATATATAATGGAGCCAATTATTACTATTAGAGAAAACAGGTACGTGCTTCCAATTAAAGAAGAATGCAAGTCTCAAGTTAAGGGCTTTATTCACGATGTATCAAGTAGTGGCTCTACTGTGTTTATTGAGCCTATTAGTGTATTTGACCTTAATAGCGAGATTTCTAATCTTAAAATAGAGGAAGAAATTGAAATAGAGCGAATTCTAGCCGAACTATCTAGCATGCTTTATGATTACACTGAATCTATGAAAAGCAATATATCTACACTTGGTGATTTGGATTTAATATTTGCTAAAGCAAGCTATTCGCTTGACATTGATGGCATCTGCCCTAAAATTAATGATGAAAAATTTGTTGTTCTTAAGTCTGCAAGGCATCCTTTAATTGATAAAAATGTTGTAGTTCCTATTGATATTTCTATTGGTAATGATTATTCTTGTTTGGTTATAACTGGCCCTAATACTGGTGGAAAAACGGTTGCCTTAAAGACTACTGGTCTTTTACTGCTTATGGCTTATTCTGGCATATATATTCCAGTTAAAGAAAGCAGTAGCATTTATGTTTTTGATAATATTTTTGTTGATATTGGCGATGAGCAAAGCATACAGGAAAATTTAAGTACCTTTTCTTCACATATTTCCAACATTGTGGAAATTACAAATAATGTTACTTCTAATAGCCTTGTGTTAGTGGACGAATTAGGTTCAGGCACAGACCCTATTGAGGGTGCAAATTTAGCAATTAGCATTTTAGAGTATTTATTTAAAGCAAATGCTATAACAATTTGTACTACACATTATCAGGAGCTTAAAAATTATTGCTTAACTCATAAAGGTTTTCAAAATGCAAGCTTCGAGTTTGATTTAGATAATTTAAAGCCTACATACAAATTGCTTATTGGAATTCCCGGAAAGAGTAATGCTTTTGCAATCAGCAAAAAATTGGGATTAAATGAAGAAATTTTAAAATCAGCTAGTAACCTTATGAAAAGCCAAGATGTTAGCATAGAAGAATTGATGAAAAATATTTATGATAGTAAGCTAGCAATTGAAAAAGAAAAAGAAGAAATTGAAAAAAATTCCAACCAAATAGAGGCTCTTAGAAAGTCGTTAGAAATCCAAAATAGTAATCAGAAAGAGAAGCAAGATAAATTACTTGATAAAGCAAGAAATGAGGCAAAACAAATTTTACAATCTGCTAAAGATGAGGCAAATTCTGTAATACGCAAATTAAACAATTTAGGTAAAAATGATTTAACCTCTGCAAATAATTTAAGAAACGAGCTTAATGATAAATTAAAAGAGTTAAATTCAAATACTGCAGATGATGGTATAAACTTACAGAGTTTGCTAGAATTGAATAATAAATTTAGTTTAAAAAGTAGTAAGATAGATAGTAATTCCAAAAAAGGCTCTACGCACAGTAGCAAGTCAACAAAAGGTAGTTTTAATAATGTTGGCTCAAATAATAGAACTTCTAGCCATTCATCAGTTACATTTGCTAAAAATAGTACGTTTAAAGCCCAAAACATTTCTAGTGAAATAAATGTAATTGGCCAAACAGTTGATGAAGCAATATTTGTAATAGACAAATACTTAGACGACTGTGCTATAGCTAAACTTTCTCCTGTACGTATTGTGCACGGAAAAGGCACAGGTAAATTACGCGAAGGCATCCATAAATTTTTAAGAACCAACCCTCATGTAAAAAGCTTTAGGCTTGGCACTTTTGGTGAAGGAGAAATGGGTGTTACAGTAGTTGAATTAAAGTAGGTCAGTCGTGGACAAAGGGGACTACTGCCTTTTGTCCACTTTTTATTTCAAACTCTCTACAAGCAATTCTTGTAAAATTATTGCTTGATTTTTATCTAATGCTTCCCTTGTAATTTCATTATTTGAAATAATTCTAATTCCTATACAAGGTACGTTAAATTTATTACACACAGAATATACACCTATACTTTCCATATCTTCACAAAGGTTACCAAAGTTATTGCTTATCCAATCAATTCTGTCTATTTCTCTGCTAAATACATCTCCACTACCTATAATTCCTGTATATACTTTTCCTGCATACTGTTCTTTCAAGAATTTTTGAAACTTTTGCACTAATTCAGAATTTGCACTTTTTATTTCTTTTGCTCTTTTATTTGGCTCCCATTCAAACGGATTTGAGCCCTCTCCTTTATTTTTACTTGGCATTGAGTATGCATTTATATTACAACATTTTTCGCCAATTATGATGTCACCCGTATGTATACTTTCCCTGTGTGCTCCTGCAATTCCTTGATTTATAACCATATGTGGTTTAAATTTTTCTATTCCTATAGTTGTAGCAATAGTTGCATTTATTGTTCCAATTTGCGTTTTTGAAACAATTACATTCCAATTCTTGATCTTTCCTGTATAAAATTCATAATCTAAAATAACATTTTTCTCTTGTTTTTCTAATTTCTCTAGCAATTTCTGTACTTCTATATCCATTGCTCCTTGTATTAAAATAGTTTTATTTTCCACTTTTTATCTCATTCCTTTCCTAAGGCACAAACTGGTTGGAAAAGAATTAAATTTTGACTAGGAAAACGAGTTTAAAATTTATGAGGCGTACTCTGTGTACGTTGATTAAATTTTAAACGATGTTTGACAACGTCAAAACTGTAATTCTTTTTCAACCTTTACTCCATTTTCTATTGTATATAGTTACATTCTAATGTGTTTTAGGTATGGTCACTTAGTTCTTATTCGTCCAGCTTTCCAACCAGCTCTATGTCATCTAAGTCTATTATTTCTACTTTTTCTATTGCATTTTCTAGCTTGTGTTTTTTTTCCTCTACTTTTACTACAATGTAGTTTGTTGTATGTCCTTTTATGAACTTCTTGCCATTTTCTAAATGTGGTTCTTCAAAAAGTACCTCCACTATTTTTCCAATGTACTTTTTATTGTATTCCCTTTCATTTTCGTCTGATAGAGCTATTAGTTTTCTACTTCTTTCCTCTTTTACATTTCCATCTACTTGATTTGGCATTACTGCTGCTTTTGTACCTTTTCGTTGAGAGTATTTGAATATGTGTGTTTTATAAAATTTTATTTTTTGCAGAAATTTATATGTAGTATTAAACTCTTCCTCTGTTTCTCCTGGGAAGCCTACAATTATGTCTGTTGTAAGTGCCACATTAGGATATGCATTTCGTAATAGTTGCACCCCTGCTTCAAATTCTTCTATAGTGTACCTTCTATTCATTCTTTTTAAAGTTTCGTTACAGCCACTTTGTAATGATAAGTGAAAATGGTCACATATTTTTTCTAGTTTGGATAATCTATCTACAAACCCTTTTGTAATTAACGTTGGTTCAAGTGACCCGAAGCCTAATTCGTTTTATACCGTCGATTTGATTTATTTTTTCTAATAAATCAATCAGTTTAAAGTCTCTATCTTTAAAATCTCTACCATACGAAGCAAGATGTATACCTGTTATTACCACTTCTTTTATACCTTTTTCAGCAATTTTGGTTATTTCGCTAACTACATTTTCTGGCTTTCTACTTCTTATATGCCCTCTTGCAAAAGGTATTATGCAGTATGAACAAAATCTATCGCAACCATCTTGTACTTTTATAACAGCTCTTGTTTTTTCTGTAAATGTAACATCTCCAAAATCTACGTATTCTTCACAATGAAGCACATCATTCACATCGATTTTTTTGTTTGTTGTGGTATCATTTTTGTTATTAGTACTTACTTCTTTGCCATACTTCTTGTTTAAGACTTCTTTTTTTTCATTGCTATTTTTTTTATCAGTTATATTTTGTGCTTGCTTTTCTTTTAGCCTTTCATTTACTAATGCACATATATTTTTCTTTTCATTGGTTCCAAGTATTAAATCAATTTCTGGAATTTTTTCTAGTTCATCTTTTGCTACTTGGGCATAGCAACCTACTGCAACAAGTATTGAGTCTGGGTTTAATTCCTTTACTCTTCTTAGCATTTGCCTTGATTTTCTATCTGCCATATTTGTTACAGTACACGTATTTACTATGTATATGTCTGCTTTTTCATCAAATTCTACTATTGTATAGCCCTCTTTCATAAATTCTTGTATCATTGCATTTGTTTCGTATTGGTTTACTTTACAACCTAAAGTACAAAATGCTACATTTTTGTTTTCCATTTATTTTCTCCCGCTTTCTTATATTTTTTAATACATTTATATTATAGCATATTTGTTTATGCTTTGATATTAGTTAGTGAAAAATAATAATTTCACATATAATTTAAAAAGTTAACCAGAGTGACCTTACATAATAAAGTCACTCTGGTTTTGAGAATTTTATCTTTGGAGTATCACTGTCCATAATACTCCGTAAATACAACAAAGTATATAGATAACAAATAACGGCTCGGCTATTTTTTCGTGCCGTTTAATCCACATCTGAACCTTAAATTCCAAATTCGGCCATTTCATATATACCAAATTTAGTGTGACTGCTACTAGCAATAATAGCATAGTCATGCAACAGCCTACTATTCCAATATTTTCTAGAATATTCATAAAATTCTCCTTTTGCAGGTTATTTAACCTTTCATCTTGCCAGCATTTGAAAATGCGAATACACATTTTCTTTTAAATTATTTTTCGTAATCTACTTTCAGCTTTTGGATTTCACTCCTTTTTTGTATTGGTCAATAATTTTTTCTTTTTGGAAATTTTTATTGTCTACTACAATTTGAACTCCATCAAGTTCAACCTTAACCCCACAAAAAACAGAGTTATATTCAAAAGCTCGCATTACCTCCTTAGCAAAGTTTGAACCGTTTTTGAAGATTCCTTCCAGTAATTCTGCCAAATCTTCAATACGACAGATATGAGGCGGAATTAACGTTGCCCAGCCTTTAGAATACGAAGCCACTTTGATAGATTTAATTCTTCCGTGACTTTCTACTCTAAACTCTCGAGTCATATTGTCACGTGTGTTTACTCTTTCAAAGTGTACCAAAGTTGCTTTAATCATTGTGTTTCCTCCTGTTGTTTTTAGCAATTTGCTGACAAATATAAAGTCTGCATAAGTTTTATTATACTACGAATTCACATAATTTTCAAGTAATAGACAAAATGTGCAGTAATAGCAAGTTAAAGAATAATTAGAATAAGACTGTAATAAT
>CALXVA010000036.1 GCA_944391835.1 uncultured Clostridia bacterium
GTATTTTAATATACAAATTTTAAGAGTATCAATATTTTTCAAAACTGTACATAACAACAACACTCATGTGTATATTGCCCACCATTTTCTCTTGTGCCTGGTATATATGCTTTAATATATCCAGGTTCTAATTTGCTTTTTTCAAATGGCGGGTCTAGCAATTTGATTATTCCTGCTTCTTTGTCTACTAAATGATTTTCTAAGCTATTTAATGATATATATTTTTTGTCGTTGTCTCCTGCTCCAGATATTGTTGCCCAACTTTGTGCTATACTGTCTATTCTACATTCTTCATTTTGTATGCTTCCTAACACATTTCCATCATCCATAAATGCTCTTTTATACCATCTGCCATCCCATCCGTTTGTGTTTAGGTGACGCTTTAGAACTTCCATTACTTTTTTGTATTTTTGAACTCTGTTCTGGACTAACTCCTGTTTTGAAAAATTTTGCTTTGCCCCATTTGTTATTTTATCTACTATAATTTCATCATTCTGATTTACTCCGTTTGTTATATTGCCTACTACACTTTCGTTATTTTGCTCTGTGCTATTTATTATTGTATTCATTACTTTTTCATCTATTTTGCTAACCACCTGATTTTCTATACTATTGTTAATTGCATTTATTCCTAAATTTTCTTCCAACTTTTCCCCATACTTCTCACATAGCTCTGCAAATTTTTCTAGCACTACATATTGGAAAAATCCAAGCCAAACACTTTCTCCTCTTCCTTTATTACCTACATTGCTAAATCCGTCGTTCCAATCTCCAGAGCCTATTTTAGGTAGTCCGTTTTCTCCAAAGTTTAAAGATTTTTCTATTGCTCTTATGCAATGCATATATATGGTTTCTTTTTCCTCTGACTTTAAATATAGGTCATATCTTTCATCAATTCCATCTGGTAAGATATTTCCTTTAACGTACGAGGTTTCCTCTTCTAGTATTTTGCTATCTCCTGTAAAGCGAATATATTCAGAAACCATATATGGAAGCCATAATAAGTCGTCGGAGAACCTAGTTCGTATTCCTCTTGAAGTTTCTTCATGCCACCAATGTTCCACATCTCCTTCTATAAATTGATGCTCACTATGCTTTATAATTTGTTTTCTTAAAATTTCTGGTGATATATATTTTAGTCCCACACAGTCTTGTAATTGGTCTCTAAATCCATAAGCTCCACCAGATTGATAGTATCCACTTCTTGCAAACATTCTTGAGCATAAGGTCTGGTATAAAAGCCAACCATTAAGCAATATATTCATAGACTCTATTGGTGTATCTACCTTTAAGTTTCCTAATAATCCACTCCAATATTTTTTTGTTGCTTCTAATTCGCTTATTGCATTATTTGGATTGGTATATTTATATGCTGTATCTTGAAGATTTAAGAAGTTTGTATCTGCTCCTAATGTAATTACTATATCTTTGCTTTCTAAAGCTTCTAAAGTAATTCTCGCTTCAATTACTACCATTCCATCTTTTCCTAAAGAATTTTCTTTGTCTAATTCTATTTTTCTAATTCCCTCTGGATTTTTTATTGTACCATTTCCTATAAATGATGCTTTATTTCCTGTATATGAAGAAATTTTTTCACTACAACTTATATACATTATGGTTCTATTATTTTCTTCTTTGATTTGATTTTGAAGTGTTAATACATTTATATTGCCATTATATTTTAAATCTATATATCCATTTGATTTAATTTCATCTTCATCCAATACTGGTTTTACACAGTATATTAGCTTTATTTCTTTTCTTTTTGCAAGCTTGTTTTCTAAGTGTAGTATTTGTACTTTTATGCTATCCTCTTTTGGTACAAACATTTTTAATTCTTGCAAAATCCCCTTACTTGTGTGCATATATTTGCTATATCCAAAACCATAAGTAATATAGTAATCATTATTATCTGGAGTAGGGTTTACTCCTAAAGACCATATATTTTTGCTTTCCATATCTTCTAAATATATTGTTTCTGATGGTACATCTGTTACTTGGTTATTGTTCCAAGCAGTAAGTCTTCCGAAGTCTACTATTTTTGTACCATACATAACCTCCCATACCTTCTGTAACAACGGTTCCAAAGTTTTCGTTTGCCATTATGTTTGACCATACTGTAGGAAGCCTTTCTTCTTTATTAACTCGTATATGATATTCTGTACCGTCTTTTGAAAAGCCACCATATTCGTTACAGTATTTTAATTCATTTGCATCTAATGGAGCTCTTTGTTTTTCTTCCTCAAAATTTCTACTTGCTGTATCTGATGGAATTTCCTTTAAATTGTCCAAATATTCTTCTTCAAAATCTTTTAATTGCCTTCCTATTGAACCTAGTCCTGCATTTATTAGCAAGTTTGCTCTATATTCTAGAATACGTCTTGACTTTTTATCTATATTGCCTTGTATAATGTAGATTCCACCACTAATATTTTGCATATATCCTAAATTTCTATCTAAAATAGCATTTTGTATTTCTTCTTGCAAATAATTTTCGTAAGTTTTCTTTTCATCATTTAAAATTACCAAATCTATTTTTACGTTTTTAACTTTAAAATATTCAAATGCTTTAAGGGCTTCTCTTACAATTCCTATATCTGTTATATCTTTTATTTTTATAAGGAGTATTGGTAAATCCCCAGATATTCCATATTTCCATAGTTCTGCAGTTGGCGCTTCTTCTGGTATTTTTTCCTTATACATCAAAAGTTTTAGTGGATTCTGATACATTAAATATTTAAGCATTTTTTGATATACTTCTATTTCTTTTGCCCTAACTCCCAAATACATTGACTCTGCCTCTGTTTTGGCTTTTGCTAGATTAATATTTTGTATAATTTTTTCGTCATTTAGGTTTTCTAAGACTAATTTTATTGCCTCTTCTCGGTTATATGAAACTGCCATAACATAATTAAATATAACTTTCTCGCTTGGCTTAATATTTATAGTTCTTCTCATTGCAATAATAGGGTCTAAACTTATTTTTGGTTTACTTCCAAGTGGAATAGATTCTTTTATTGCTAGAGGTAATTCTACATTTTGTCTCCCTACAAATTTTTCTTTATCTAGTTCATATTCTAGTTCCCCCACTGTATCGCTTGCTGTATATAAATTTACTGCTAGATATACGTCGTCTTTTTTATTGTCTCTTTTCTTTCTTTTTACTAGTATTGTGCCTGTATCCTCTAAAAACTCAAATGTTAAAAATAGGTTATTAAATGCTTTATGAGAGTAATCTTGCTCTAAGCTAGAAAGTATTGGCTCTAAAAAGCTACTTACTTCTATTGTTTCCTCTATATTGCCTAAGTTTTTAAGTTCTATTCTTCTAATCTCCACTGGGCTGTTTGGCACTATAAATACTTTAGTTATTGTCTCTATTCCACCATCTTGCCTAATAAATTTAGTCATTTCTGGTGAAAAACATACTGTATATTTATCTGCCGGTGCTAAGTAATTCATTTGCCCAGAAGTCCAAATCCTTTTGGTTTTTATATTTTTAAAAAAGAAAAATATTCCTTGCTCTACATCATCAGTTTTCTTAAATCTGTTTACCACAATATCCTTATATTTGCTATATCCATTTCCTTTTTGGTCCATTAAAATAGAATAATCTTCGCTTGATATAAGGTTTATATTTTTTAGTTTATCGAATGGCTTGTTAAACTCTCTTACTGCATAAGTTTCATAATCTATATTTTTTACCTTTTCTACTTTTTCTTTCTGCTCCTTTGTTATAATAACATTTTCTGGCATTCTCTCTTCTAATAATATTTCTACTGCTCCTATTTCTGGGTTGTTCATAAACCTTGTTTGTAAAATATTTTTATTAAATAAATTATCTAAAGAAAGTAATATTAGTCCTTGGTGGTGTGCCATATATGTTTTTATAACTGAGCTTTTTTCTCCTTTTCTTAACCTGCTTAAAGTATAATCTATAGATTCATAGAAGCCATATTTACCATACATACCTTCTTTTTCTAATCTTTTTATATTTTCTATTGTATCAACAGGTGCATCATTTATTGCCATTATTGTGCCATAACTTGATACTACCATTTCATCTGCTAGTCCTCTTTTTAAACCAAGCCACGGTATTCCAAAAGCCTTGTACTGATAATTATTGTTTAAATCCCTTAAATTAAAAGCTGCTTCTGATATACCCCAAGGAATGTTTAATTCTTTTGCATATTCTTGCTGTGACATTATTGCAAATTCACTTGATTCGCTAATAATACTTCCCGGATATTTTGGAATGTTTATATTAGGCATTAAATATTCAAACATTGTGCCTGACCACGATATTAGACCCTTGTACCTATTTAATGTGGTTAAGGTTCTACTTAAGGTATACCAATGTTTTGGTGATACATCTTTTTTTGCAATAGCAATTAGGCTTGCCTGTCTTGCTTCTGATGCTAACAAGTCATAATATGACTGGGTTAATGCTCCTTCTTCTACATTAAATCCTATAGAAAATATTCTACTTTCTTTACAATATAAATGGCTAAAGTCTGTGTTTGTAATTAGGTTATCAATAATATCTAGCATTGTGGTTATTTTGCTTTCCTGTACACTATATAAATTCAATTTCGTTTTTTCACTTAAAAACTGAAGTTCTGCATTACTTATTTTATTTTTAGTATCTTCTAAAAACTGTTTTAACGTATACAAATAACCAATAAAATTGCCACTATCTACTGTTGATACATATTTAGGTGTAAGTGGATTTAAATTTTTTATATCGTACCAATTATATAAGTGTCCGTTCCATTTTTGCATTTTTGAAATTGTATCCAGCATTTTAGAGAGTAAATTTAAAGTATCTTCTAGGCTTTCAAATCCCATATCATAACTTGCTGTAACTGCTAAAAGTCCAAGCCCTATATTGGTTGGAGATGTTCTATATACCACTTGCTCTTTTCTGTCTTCTTGATAATTGTCTGGTGGTAAGTAATTTGATTTTTCTGTTATATTTTCTTTAAAATAACTCCAAGTTCTACGTCCTACTTCTAGCAAATAGTCCTTTTCTTCCTTAGTTAAATAGTCGATTGCCATTTCTTCTGTTTGTTTTTTGCTAATAAATTTCATTACGCTAGGAGTAATAATCCAAAGTATTCCTAAACTTAGTAGTAAAATACTTCCGTTTTCAAAAAATAGTCTAATTACCTCTTGGGACGAGCCAGTTAAACTTCCAGCACCTTTTCCAAATATAAATATAGTAAACACTATTAGTCCAATTCCACAAGCCAAGCTAAACCACATATTTTTGTTGTATGATGCCAAATCTATTTTCGAGTTTTTTTCTGCCTCTTCTGCCGTTGTCCATTCTAATAGGTGCTTTTTAGTCCTATACATTCTATATAAAGTTTTAGATATTGCTTTTAGGCTGGTGTAAGCTTTATCTGGTATTAAGCCTAATTCTAGTACTCCTCTTATTATGCTAGCTTTTGTGCCGGAAATAGATTTATAAAAAGTTCGTTGGTATACTTCACCATCTTTTTTGTATACTATTTTATTTACTAACTCTATTATGGAGGCGATAAGTACAGATGCTATAATTGTTGTCATTACTGGCCAAATGCTAATGTTTTTTGAATAATCTAAAACTAATAAAAATATAATTGCAAACAATGCAAATATTTCGAATGTACTTTTTACTAGATTATTTATAATTTTATATTTTGATACTAAATTAAGTGGATTCTTTTTCTTGCTTCCGTTCTTATCTTTTATTTTACCAAATAGCCATCCAAGTATTTGCCAATCTCCTCTAGTCCATCTACTTGTTCTAGTTTTATACGCCATATATGAGGTAGGAAATCCGTCCATAAGCATTATGTCTGACGCCAAACCACATTTTAAATATGAGCCCTCTAACAAATCGTGGCTAAGTACTGTATTATCTGATATTTCGTTTTTTAATACTTTAGAAAAAACTTCTAAATCATAAATTCCCTTTCCTGTATATATACCCTCTTCAAAATTATCTTGATACACATCCGATATTGCATTCGTATACGAATCTGTACCTGGCGAACTAGAATAAATTTTGGTGAAATTGCTTTTACTAGCAGATACAAGACCAATTCCCACGCGTGGTTGTATTATGCCATAACCATTTCTTACTGCTCCATCTACTATTTCTGGTTTATTTAAAATATGTGACATTGCTCCCACAAGCTCTAGTCCAGTATTTAAAACAAGTTCTGTATCTGCATCTAGGGTAATAACATATTTTATTTTTGGTATTTTATCTAAATCTATGGTGTTTACTCTAAACTCGTCCTTGTTATTTTTTAAAATATATTCATTAAATTGGTTTAAAAGACCTCTCTTTCTCTCCCAACCTAAATAGCACTCTTCTTTTTCGTTCCATATTCTTTTCCTGTATAAAAAGTGGAATTTAGGAAAGTTTAAATTCTTTTTGTTTAATTGATTATCTACCTCATAGCTATTGTTTTTTTTATTTATCTGTTTATTATCAAAACTACTTTGGCTCGATTTTGCTGTAAACTCATTATTAGAATAAATTTCTGTAGTTGCCCTATCATTTGAATATTTATCATTTAATTTTTTTACAACTTCTAGACCATAGCTTGAAATTTCCTCGTCAAAATCCTCTTCTTCTTTTGAACTAGCTGACACATCTCCCAAAAGAGCAAAATACAAATTCTCACTTTTATTTGCAATATAGTAAACTTCTAGCTTTTTCATCATCTCATCTATTTTCTCTTTTTTAGTTATAATGGTTGGAATTACTACAAATGTAGCCGACTCCTTAGGTATACCATTTTGGAAGTCTAATTTAGGTATTAACTTTGGCTTTACTAATTTATTTGAAATATATTGCACTAGTTGTATAAAAATGGTTTCAATCGGTATATAGGTTAATAAAATTGTTAGAATAAAACTCCATACCGTATTTGTTTGGCGATAAATATATAATCCGAGTAGAATAGCAATTACTAAAGAAACAATTATTTTAGTAATTATATAAATACTTATTTTTTTGTTATTAGAGCATTTTTTTACTCTTTTGCCTTGCAGAACCTCTAGCAGTTCGGTATTTCCTTTATCTATTAAATAATATCCAATATGAGCCTTTTTCCCCTCTTTGCCTCGTGCTAATTCTAAGCATTTTTTAGCAATGTATATTTCAGATATTTTTGTTTTTTTAGATAATTCTTTTATGGCATTCCTATAATATATTTTTGTTTTATAATCCATTTTGTCATACACATTTGCAGGATCTTGCTTTAAAATTTCATCAACTTGATTTATTTCTTCAAAAATATCTATAAAATTTATTCTTTGAATAGCTTTTATACTAGTTATAGAATTTCCCATCGAAACCTTTTTTACTGCCACATCAAAATGCTCTTTTTTTATTACTTCAGAAACTTCTATTCCCATCTTGTTTACTTGCTCTTCTAAAATATTTAAAAACGGATACGCTTTTTTGCCATAACTTTTAAGCTTATATGACATATATTCTATAAAAGGATACTTCATCTCGCCATATTCTTTTACTTTTGTTTTATATTCACCTAATTTATTAAACCTAAGTTCTTCTTTTTGTTTGTTTTCTACTAATCTTTCTATAATACTTTCCACTTTATATTTTTGAAGTTCTGCAGAATATATACGCTCGCAAATATTTCTAATATTCTCTACTAGAGCAATTTGAAGAAATATACCTATATTCCAAATTTCTTCCATATTTAACTTCTTTTTTTCTTGATAGCTTTTAAGTAATTCTGTAAGCAAATCTCTGGTTATATTACTATCTGTGTAGGATACAATTTCTGTTGCAAGCACATAAATTCTTGCAAAACCATAATTTACACCATTAGCTATACCTAAAAAATTAGTATATTTCTTAAGAGTTAGCTCCTTTTCAATACTTTTTACGGTTTCCTCTATAACATAATAGTTGTCTAAAAGCCACTCTCCTGCTGGGTGGATTGGTATTTTTAGTTTGATATGTTCATTTAATAAATTATATACTGTGGTAATAACTTCGAAATTATCCTGCAACCTAGGAATTGGGTAAGTATTCTTATCCGATTTTTCTTTAAGTACATGGTCAGAAGCTAGTTTTTCTAGGTATTTCTCTAACTGTTCTTTATCTAGAACAACACTTTTAGTATTTAAAATTCTATAGTTTTTCAAAAAATAACACTCCTTGTTAAAATATGTTTTTTACATATTTTTCCCAAGAAGTGTAAATTTATTCATTGTTTTGCAATTGGGGACGGGCTTGTTTTGTAAATTTGTTAACATAAAAAAGTCTATGTATGTTTTTAACAAATTTTGCTTGTTCCAATCAATTTTTTGTTACTCTCCTTGCTCAATATCTTCTTTGACTTGAGCAGTTTTATTTTTTTGAGCACTTTCTCTTTCTATATTTTCGGCAAGTTTTTGTGCTCTCATTTGTAAGCCTATTCTTTGAGATTGAGTTAGTTTCCAAGGTCCATTATCCAAATCTTGCTCTTGACTTTCATACTTACTTAAACCATCTTTTATTTGAGGTTCTAAAGCTTCAAAGCCTAAACTTTTTAATATAGGCATTACTTCTTTTTCAAGCATATATTGCATTGTTTCTTTATCATATCCTTTACTAGTTATTGAGTTTATAATGCTCTGTGCTATGTTATCGTTTAAACTATAATTCCATAACTCTTCATCTATATCCTTATACATAGAAATATTCGAATTCATCTTCTCTATTTCCTCTGGTAAAAATGACATATCATCTTCCATACTTTCATGTACAAAGAAACTTCTTATTTTCAAGAAAAACTTTTTTATTGGACTTGTTGTTACTAATGCTTTTGCTCTTTCATTTCTTCTATTTATTGCTTCCTCTAAATTAAAAACATAGTTAGTATATGCCTGATTTCCTTTTCCGAATTTTGCAAATAAATCATCTAAAATAGCATCTCCAACAAAGTTTGAACCTACAAATTCATTTTCTTCGTTTGGCATAGCAAACATTGAAATTCCAGCGTCTTCAAATTCGTGTGAAATTTCGTTTATTTTATTATTTAAAGTCACACCAATATTTGGCAAATCTATGTCTAAGTCTAAATCTAATTTTTTAGAGATTTTTCTGTTAGTGTTTAAGGTATCATACATGTTAGCCATAATGCTTTCAATACTTTTATATAAAATTTTTTTGTACTTAGCTTCATATTCTTGTACATCTTTTTTTGTTATACCCATATTACATTTATTCCTCCATAATATGCTTAATACTCCAAGCTATTTGCATCTAAAAGAAAATCATAAATACTCATTATTATAATTCCATTATCAAAACGAGACCTTTTTATATTATCCCCCACTATTATTATTTTCTTAAAGAAATCATTTACATTAAGTAATGATTTTTGCTCTTGTTGCACTTTTTCTGCCGTTTTCATTTCAAGAGCTGATTGAATATAAATTTTATTATTTCCTTTATTAGCCACAAAATCAATTTCTAGTTGTTTCTTCGCGTCACCCTCACGTATCTCAACGGAACCAACGTCAACATTATATCCACGTTTTCTTAGTTCAATATAAATAACGTTTTCCATTGTGTGTGATATTTCTTCACTTTGCCTAAAGTCTAAAAACGAATTTCTAATTCCCATATCTGTAAAATAATATTTTTGAGGAGTATCAATAAATCTTTTTCCTCTTACGTCAAACCTTCTCGCTTTCTCTATTATAAAAGCATCTTGTAAATAACCCAAATAGTTATATATAGTTTTGTCCGTCATAGTAGATAGTTTGTCTCTTTCTCTAAAATTATTTGATAATTTTAAAGGGTTAGTAAGACATCCTATATCTGAAGCTATTATTTGTACTAACATTTCTAGCTCTTCTTTGTTTTGAATTTTATTTCTATCTACAATATCATTTATATAAACATTATCTTTTTGTGTTCTAAGATAGTTTATTTTACTATTATCAGACTTTGCTAGTATTGTTAAAGGCAATCCACCAAAAGTATAGTATTCACTTAATGCTCTTTCTTCTGACCCATCATATACTGAAAAAAATTCTGCAAAAGATAAAGGATATACTCTTACTTCGTCTCCTCTACCTCTGAATTCTGTTACAATGTCAGATGATAAAAATTTTGAATTACTTCCGGTCACGTATATTTCCACATTATTTATATGCATAAGACCAATTAAAACTGATTCAAAATCTTTTACTTCTTGTATTTCATCTAATAAAATATAGTATTTATTTTTATCTTTAATTAAACTTCTTATATATTCATCCAATACATCTGGGTCTAAGTACTTTTTGTTTTTATTTTCGTCTAAACTTAATTGTATTATATGTTCTTCATCTGTTCCTTGCTCTATTAAGTAATTTTTAAATATTGTATTTAGTAGATAAGATTTACCACATCTTCTAATGCCTGTTATTATTTTTATAAGCCCATTATCTATTCTGTCTATAAGTTCTTGCAAATAATAATCTCTTTTAATTTCCATATTGGCAACCTCCATTACGAATTTTTTCCGTTTACGGAACTTTTTCGTAATAATTATACCACAAAATTAAATATTTAGTCAATTTTTTCATTACGAATTTTTTCCGTTTACGGAACTTTTTCGTAATAGAAATTGGGGACTGTCCCCAATTTCCTTGTTTGTTTGCATAAAGTAATCATTTATTCCATTATATATTCCCCACGCCAGCTTTTCTTGATACTCATCTGTTTGAAGTAGACTTTCCTCTTCCGGATTTGATAAAAATCCACATTCTACTATTGTTATTGGTATTTCCACATATTTCATTATATATACGGTATTTAATTGTGCAGGAGTTCTATTATTTTCTTTTTGCATTGCTTCGTTTAAACTATTTTGTATGCTTGTGGCTAATCTTTTGCTATCTTCATTGCTCTTTTTATAGAATGTTTGCCACCCACTATATTGTGACTGTGAAATTTTATTTAGATGTATCGATACAAATATATCTGCACTTGATTCATTTCCCAGCTTTACTCTATTATGTATGTCCGACACTTTTTTCTCTCGTATTGTGTCACTTCCAGCATCATATATGGCATTTTCATCGGAACGGGTTAATAGAACAGTACATCCACTTTGCTCTAATAAATTTTGTAATTTTAATGCAATTTTTAAATTTAATTCTGCCTCTGTAGTACCATTTGAACTTTCTGCCCCCTCATCAGGTGTGCCGTGTCCGGCATCAACTATAACTACTTTGTTAGAAACTGGTGTAGATACTGTCTCGACCGTTTTTTCTGCTACTTCCGTATTATTTGCAATTTTAAAAGAAAATGCGTACAAGGATACACATATCATACACATCATTAAAATTATTCTTTTTTTACTTAAAATAAGCATATACATACCTCTCTTAGTATATGTATATGCTTTTTTATTACTTTTAGAACTCTTGCTGATAAACAATAATAATATTTATTTGCATTCTTATGAAACAGAAATCAAAAAAATCACAAACTTTTACATCTGCAATTCTTTAATTTATAATTTATTTTTCCAGTCAGTTGCACCATACAAAATTCTTTCTACATTTACTATTTTTTCATCTTCATTAATTCTATAAAAAGCAATATAATTTTTAATAATTAGTTTTCTAAATTTATATTTTTTTATCATATCATAATCAATAATAGCAAATTTTTGTGGGTTATATTTCAAAGTATTAATTTCATTCTTTATTAATTCAGCATATCTTTCTGCGATATTAGGCTCTAATAATTTGTATTTTATATATCTAATAATACTTTTATAGTCTTCTTTTGCTTGAATAGATAATTCTACCTTATATTCTTCCAATGCCAAACTCTCCATTTTAATTTGCTAAAATTCCTTTAACTTCTTCATATGCTTCTTCAACAGAACATACTTTTCCATTATCAGTATCTTCCATACCTTTTTTTAATTTTTCCAATAAGTCTTTATCATCTTTTATAATTAAATCATCCTGAGCTTTTGCCATATAAGAAAATTTAAGATATTCTATATAATCTATAACTTTATTAGCTAATTCTTCTGGTAAACTCTCAATCACATTATATAATTCTTTTTGTTTCATTGTCATAATCATTCGTCTCCTTTTTGTAAGTTATATTAATATTATACCACACTTTTACTAAATTTTTATCAATTTTTTATAAAGTTATAGTTACCTCTATTTTTTACTTTGTAAGATTTTACTCCAACTCATCATTTATTGCATGTGTAGGGAATTTCTTTTTTGTCAAAATCTTTTTCACACATCTTGGTAATATATCGTAATTCTCTATTTTACTTAAATCTAGCCACTCATATTGTAAGTAGTCTTTTCCCTCTTTATTATGCAATGTATAGTCTATCTTTTTGTCCTCTTCTTCTACAAACTCTCCTTTTTGTATAAATAAGATTTCGTGGTACTTTTTTCCGTCTAATTCAAAAAAGTTTTCTACTGTTGCTATATAACCTTCAATTTGAATCTCTTTTCCTAGTTCTTCCTCAATTTCTCTTTTTACTGTTTTTTCTGAGTTTTCTCCTATTTCTACTCTTCCTCCGGGTAGCGAATAATGGTCTTTATTTACATTTTTATGTGTTAAAATTTTGTTGTTATGCACAATCATTACACATGCCCTCACATTTAAAATGTAATCTTCAACATTTAAAGTTAAATCCATTTATATCCTTTCCTCTCTTTAATTTTGTGATATTTTACCACTTTTCACAAATCTATACAATACAATTTCTCTCCATTTGATAATTTTTCTATATATCTTGCTCCGAATTTCTCATAATAGTTTTCTAAGTCTGTTTTTAAATATATTCTTTGTATTCCTCTGCTTCTAGCCTCATTTAATATTGCATTATTTAATATTTTTGAATAGCCCTTTCCTCTATACTTCTCTTTTACATACATTGTTGCATACCAAGGTGACAAATCTTTTCGTTCTTCTCCATCTGTAGGAAATATTGAAATAAAGCCTATTAAGGTATTATCCTCTACTAAAATTAGCTTACAATAAAACTTGTTCTCAAAGCTATTTTTTATTTTTTCTATTTTTTTATTAACTTTATTCTTAAATTGTTCTTCCGTTAATCCTGCCTGTCCCCATTCTCTTTGAGTTAAAGTTGCAACTTCTTCTATGAACTCTAACTTTTCTTTTAAATTATATATTTCTAACATTTCTCAAAAGCTCCTTACTTATTTCTTCTTTTTTATCATATAAATCTCTGCATATATTGGTTCTAAAAAATGCAAATTTCAAAAGTTCTTCTTGCTCTATATCTTTCACATACTCTTTGTAACCAAATGTACTACTAATTAGTTGTAGCAAATACACGTAAGACGCGTATTTTAAATCATATTCATTTAATTTTATATATTCATTAAATGTTTTAAAATAATCTACTAAATTGCTCACATTTATATTACCGTCTTTTACCTCTTCATCTGTATAACAATATGACCTCATAATCTCCCATACTATAGGCATTCTTTTGGCTTTTTCAAAGTCTATTATCGTTGGTTCTTGACTATCATTGTAAATTAGTTGTTGTGTGCAAAAATCCCCGTGGCTATTTAGCATTGATAGTTTTTTAATAATATTAAAATCAAACTCTTCTTGGATTTTTTTGCATATTTCTATCTTATAGTTTACGTCTTTTACTATTTGCTCCTTATATTTGTCTATAATATTTGTATCTTGTAATTTTTCCTTTAATTCTTCTAACTCACTTATTCCACTTTGCAATCTATCTTTTGAAAATTGCTCTTTTAATATGCCTTCGTCACTTAACTTATTATAATCTAACAACGCTTTTGTTAACTTTCCTAAAATGCTCGCGCATTCCATTGTTTCTTCATAATTTCTTGTGTTATCTTCAGCCACATAGCCCTCTATAAACTCTTGCACTATAATAATTCTACCTTCATTTTTAGTATAAAAACTACCATTTATTGTCTTTACATATTTAGGAACTTTAATATTTTTTTCTTGCAAAAAGTTTATTACATCAATCTCTTTTGTAACAGTCTCCTCTGTCCTTTTACTAGTAAATTCCTTTAAAATGTAACATTTATCTAATGCTACTATTTTAAATATATTTGCAGTACCTCTATTTATTACCGATATATCTATCGGTTTAATATTATATTCATTTTGCAATATATCTTTTATTTTTCCTTTATTTAAGCTTGTTTTTTGAACTCCCATTTTTTCTTGTATGATATATTTAATAACTTAAATAACCATACACTCCTTTCTTC
>CALXVA010000037.1 GCA_944391835.1 uncultured Clostridia bacterium
TTTATAGTATTTAAAGGCGGTAAAGAAGTTGGAAGAAGTGTTGGAGTACAAGATAAAGAAGAAATAAAGGGAATGCTAAAATAGGGCATTCCTTTTTTTCACAGACTGTAAACTTGTCGGTCCCCACCTTAAGTCTTTCAACAAAAAATAAAAAAGACATTCTGCTACTTAAATAAAAAATTTTCGTATAAGAAAAAGGCCTTTTCATATAATTTTTCGACAAAAGAGTAAAATTAATGATAAAATTTTGTCGAAAAAAGTAGAAAAGCCATTGCTTGCATAATTTTTGGAAAATTCCAAGAGAAACAATGACTTGGAAAAAATGGGAGGTAGTAAGATGAGTGAGTTACAGGAAAGAAGATATAAAGAAGTAACACCAGAGGAGACAGTTAAAAGATTAAAAGAATTATTAAAAAAGATTGGTATTGAAGTAGTTGAAACGTGGTCGGATGAAAGTAGTGTTGGCACATATTCTTTAAGAATAGCAATTAAAGGAACAGATATTGGTCAAAATGGAAAAGGTATGACAAAAGAGTTTGCTATGGCAAGTGCATATGCAGAGTTTTTTGAAAGATTTCAAAATGGAGTATTTAGATTTAGAATGGAAAAACCAAGTAAAGAAATTCCTTTTTCAAATTCTCCAGATGAAAAGCATTTATCTGTAGAAGAAGCATTGCAGGGAAATAATAGCTTTTTTCAATATATTTTACAGGAAAATGGAAAAGAAAACTGCACTAAAGAAGAAAAAATAGAATATATAAAAGAAATTTTAAATGAAAAATCAGCTTTAGTAGAAAGAGAAGATTACTTATATTTGCCATACTATAGCGTAAAAAATAAAAATATAGAATATGTACCAGATAGATTATTTAGCTATCTTTATGATACAAACGGAATGTGTGCAGGAAATTCAAAAGAAGAAGCACTAATAGAAGGATTGTCAGAAATTTTAGAAAGATATGCCGGAACAAAAATGGTAAAAGAAAAAATTACTTTACCAGAAATACCAATGGAGTATATAAAAAAATTTCCTAAAGTTCAAAAGATGGTAGAAAAATTAAATGAGAATACAGAATACTATTTTAGATTAGTAGATTGTTCTTTTTGTGGAAAGTATCCTGTAGCAGGGTTGTACATATTGGAAAAAAACACAGGTAAATTTGGGTTTAGATTAGGTGCACATCCGGATTATGGAATAGCAATGGAAAGATGCTTTACAGAGGCAGCACAAGGTAGAGATATATATGAATATGCAGAAACATGTATATTTGACTTTTACGAAGGGGAAAAATCAGAAGACAGAAATCTAGCCGAATACATATTTACTCATTTTGCAGCAGCCCCATATCAAGTAATAGGACCAAAGCCAGAATATGAATTTACAGAAATGCCAGATGTATCAAATTTAGATAATAAAACAATATTAAAGAACTTGGTAAACACAATACTTAGCGAAGGCAAAGACATATTAGTAAGAGATGTGTCTGTACTTGGTTTTCCAGCATTTAGTATAGCAATACCAGGCATGAGCGAAGAAACCTTTGACCCTAAGGCATCACATTTTAATCTGTTTATTACAATGCAAGCACTTATGAAAGACTTAAACAACATAACAAATAGCAATCTGCAAGAAGTTATAAAAATAATGGAAACAATAGTAAATGAAATAGGGTACGAAAAGTTATCATTACTAATAAGCTTAAAAGATACAAGCATATTGCCATGTGAACAAATTGGCATGGGAGCAAAATACTTCTTGGCAATTTTATACATCATGGACAAGCAATATAAAAATGCAAGTAGAATTTTAGAAGATTTAAGCTTTATGGCAGATAATATAATTGAAAATCCAGTAGAAAAAATTACAATAAAAGCAACATACTATTATGCATCAGGAATGGATAAGTTAAACAGTCACGAAAAAACTATATATTATATAAAAATGCTATTTGACGAAGAAATAGCAAACTTTATAGATGTAAGCTTTAAAGAGCCAGAACACACATTAATAAATCACTACGGAATTACACAAGATGACTATGTAGATAATGATGATTCATATTATTTACCTTTTATGAAAAAATATAGAGAAGCGCAAAGAGATAATAGAATAGAGCAAATTAATAATAAAGAAATATTTGAATAAAAATCAAAAAATGCGGAAGTAGGATAGTGGTGCCTATTTCGCATTTTTTGTCGATTAACAATTTGGATTTTAGTATGCAAAAGAATTTGAAATTGAATTAAGAGCTTTATTTTAATACAAATTAACTATACAATGTAATGTTTTTCCATCTAAGTTCTTTATAACAACTGTATGCTTGCCATCATTTATGCCATATAAACACTTAGAAGTATCACCTAAGAGTATTGCATTTTTATACATTATTTCAATATTATTAAATTCGTCATTTAAGTATACGTCTTCTGGTAAAGTCTCATAGGCTAAGTCCAAATAGTTCAAATTATGCATGTGCTTGTTTACATCAATATCTCTTCTTTGTGTAGTGTAAATGTATTCATTTGAAAATTCTTCTGGCTCTTCCAATTTTTTAAATGTAAAATCAGGAAAAACAGTTCTGTCTTCGGGTGTATATCTATTTATAATATCATCAGTTATTTTGGTAATGGTCTGGGTATCTGCATTAACCAATGTCCACCTTGTGGTAGCAATGCAGGTAAGATTATTATTTTCATCAAATACCTCAAAGTCACGAAGAGTGCTTACCTTTGAAGAGGTTCTAGCCCAAGTTTTAACTGTAACATTTTCTCCATATTGCAATCTTCTAAAAATTTGAACTTTCCAATTTAGTTGTACCCAAGATAAATGAGTCTTAGGAATATCAATAATGCCATACCCTGCAATATCTGAATGCATACAAGCAGTATTCTCTAAAAGGGAAAGCAACCCTTTATTTGTAATTAAAGCATTACTATTTACTTTACTTATATCAATTCTAGTTTTATTTTCAAAAACAGCCATTTTAATTGTTGTATGATTTCTAAATAATCATACACTCCTTTCCATAAATTATAAATTGTTTGTAGAACTATTTTCGTCTGTTTCCAACATCTTTTCCATTGTTTCATAAATTTCTGGGAAAAGTTTTTTGGTGTTAATTGGCTTCAAGTCTTTATTTACTATGGCATGCACAGTGTAGCCAGTATTGATAGGCATGTCTATGTTATTCTCTTTAAATACTTCATAATAAAATACTACTCTTGCAGGAGTTAATTTACTTACTCTTGCAGTTACAATAAGGTCATCATCATAAGTGGCTGGGCTATAATATTTGCAATTTAGTTCGACTAATGGTGTCATAATGCCTACTTCCTCCATTTTTGAATATGGAAAACCAGCTTGCTTAGATAAATCTGTCCTTGCTAGCTCATACCAAATAGGGTAAACAGAATGGTGTACAATTCCCATTTTATCTGTTTCTGCATATCTTACTGTTACTTTACTTTGCGAAATCATATTAACCTCCTTAAATATGGATAATTATATCACAAGGGAAAAGTAAAATAAAGAGTATTGTAAAATAAATTGAACTGTGATAGAATTCTAAACAAAGTAATAGATTTGAGAGAAGGGGGAACTAAAGATATGGCAAATGATAGCGCAGCAAAGCTATACAAAATATTGAATATGCTAGAAAATGCAGGAAAAGACAAGAATGAGATAAAGAGAATAAGAAAACTACTAGATACTGGAAAATTAGAAGAAGCTCTAAGCAAAATAAGAAAACTTAATAATTCTACTCAAACAAACAGTACAGGAGAAAAGAAGAAGCGTGGCAGAAAGAAAAAGATTAAGCCAGAAGAAGTAAACGAGCCACAGGAAGAAATAAAAAATAAAAGACCTAAGAAAAAGAAAGTTATAGAAGAAAAGGCAGAGGAAGAGGAGCCAGAAGAAGAATTAGAAAAGCCGGAAGAAGATGAAGAGTTTGAAGACAGCTACGAATCTATATATAATAATTATGCAAACAACAAGGGTTATGCAGATGAGTATATGAAAAAAGACGAATTAGAAGAAAATGAAGAAAATGAAGCAAACGATGAAACTGAACCTCAAAAAGATAATGATGAAGAAGAATACGATGAAGATTATGATGATGAAGACGATTATGACGAAGATGAAGATGACGAAAAATTAAAAGAGTGGGGTATAAAAGAAGACGACGAGGTAGTATATAAGGAAGAAGAGAAAAAGCAAGAATCAGTTTTCCCCGAAAAGTTAAGAGATGAAAATTTAGAAAAAACATATATCGGACTTCTTTTAAATAATCCTAAATTAATTGTTAAATATTATTTATTATTTGATGAGTGCTATTTCGATGACCAAAGTTTACTAAACATATATAAAAGCATTTTGTTTACAGAAGGTGGAAAGTTTACACCTGAAATAGCCAAAAAAGGGTTTAGCTTTTCTGTAGACAACAACGAAACATATAAACTAAAGCAAAAACTAAAATTTGAGGTTTCTGAAGAAAATAGTAACCCAGAAAAAGTATATATAGAATTACGAAAGTTATGTATTTTAAGGAAAAGTTACTTAGAAGAGCCACGAGAGGAAGTTCAAGACCAAATAGTAGATATTAGAGAATATGAGTTATATGATAAAATGTCACCAGATGAAATAAAAGCAGCAATAGTACAGGTTAGTGTTACACAAAAGTTTAAGCAAGCAGTATTAAGCGAAGATTTAACAGAGTTTTTGGAAAAGGGCGAAAACAACTTAACAAATGGACTAGAGCTTCCATTTCCTATACTATCAAGTGTGTTTAAAGGAATTCGAAAAGGCGAAACAATGGCATTTGCAATGCCTTCTAACTCTGGTAAAAGTAGATTCACTATCAATATTTCGGCATACACAGCATTTGTGCATAAGAAAAAGGTTCTTGTAATCTCAAACGAAATGTCAGAAGAAAAAATGAAGCTTTGCTTAATTACTACAGTTCTAAATAACCCAGAAATACAAAAATTACACGGACAAAAAATATCTAAAACAGAAGGAGAATTGCTAGAGTTTAAGTTTAGACCAAACAAAGATGCAAAGGTTAATGTGGATGAAGAGGGCTTTATATTGCAAGAGCCAAACGAAACCAGAAGACAATTTGTAGAAAGACTAAAAACCGTATCAGATGAGTTTAATAAAACAATAGCGGTAACAGATTGGGTAAACAATCAAATAAATAATTCAATTTACTTCATAAACATAACGGACCATACGAATGACGAACTTCAAAAGGTAATTATGAACTACTATTACAAAGAAAAAATAGAATATGTATTCTACGATACTTTAAAAACGGACACAGCTAATATTGGAAACGGAGAAGAAATAAAAAGAACAGCAACAATACTTTCTAACTTAGCACAAAACTTTAATATGTTCATTTGCTCTACTTTACAATTAACAGAGAGCACAACACTTCCAATAAATTTAACTGTAAACGACTTAGCAGTAAGTAGAACAGTAAAAGAAGTATTGGATACTTTATGTTTGATAAAGCAAATAATGAGAGATGACTTAGATAAGTATGAGTATTCATTAGAAGAGGTAGATACTAAATTTTATGAACTAGAAAAATTTAAAGACCCAGATGTAAGATATTATGCGTGTGTAGTAGACAAAAACAGAGCAGGTGCAAAGCCAAAAGTATTGTTTAGATTAAACTTAGCTTACAATGTTTGGAATGAGTTAGGATATTTGAAATTAAAGGTAGGAGAGTAGGTTGGCAAAAGATAATTTATTTTTATATTTTAATTTTATGTATTTTTCCTTTTGGTCTTCGGCCCCCAACATCGTACAAACTGTAAAAACTTCACTAACGTTTAGTTTAACAGTTTGTAAACTTGTCGGTCCCCACCTTAAGCACTACGACCAAAAAGAAAAAATACATAAAATTAATCAACAAAATAAAATCAGTATCTTTTGCTAGAAGGAAGGATAGAATTGAAAGAACTAGAAAAATGCGAGATATGTCCACATAATTGCAAAGTAAATAGAGCACAAGGGCAAATTGGAAGATGTAGATGCAATGACAAAATAAAAATTGCTCTTGTATCCACACACGAATACGAAGAACCTTGTATAAGTGGTAAGAATGGCTCTGGTACAGTGTTTTTCTCTAATTGCAATTTAAATTGCATATATTGTCAAAACTATGATATAAGCCAATTGGGAAAAGGTAGAGAAATAACAATAGAGGAATTAGCAGATATATTTTTAAAGCAACAGGCAAAAGGAGTGAACAACATAAACTTAGTAACTCCTACAATGTATGCCTACCACATTATAGAGGCAATAAAAATAGCAAGAAAAAACGGACTAAATTTGCCAATAATATATAACACAAATGGATATGAAAAAGTAGAAACAATTAAAGCTTTAGACGGATATATTGATGTGTATTTACCAGATATAAAGTACTATTCAGATATATTATCCAAAAAATATTCTAATGTAGATAAATATTTTGAAATAGCAACTAAAGCTATAAAAGAAATGTATAAGCAAGTTGGACAGGCTACATTTAACGAAGATGGCATAATACAAAAGGGAGTTATTATAAGGCATTTAGTTTTGCCAAACCATTTACAAAATACAAAACATATTTTAAAATGGATAAAAGAAAATTTAGGCGATATATATGTAAGCATAATGGCACAATATTTTCCTACATACAAAGCAAAAGGGGATAGCCTAATAGGAAGAAAACTAACCAAAAAAGAATATAAAGAAATAGAAAACTTTTTATATACACTAGATTTAAAGAATGGGTATATACAAGAACTTGGAGAACATGAGGAAGAGTATGTGCCAGAGTGGGATGCCTAAAATTTGCAAAAGGGGACGGGCTTATTTTGCAAAAAAAGTCAACATAAATATAATTAAGCTTGTAATAGTAAAATAATAGTTGAATCAGAAAAGCTTAGAGAGATAATGTATGCGAGAGAAAATTTACAAAACAAGCCCGTCCCCTTTTGTAAACTGGTTAACATAATTTAAGTAAAAGAAAGGAGAAAATGAGAAAAAATGACTGAAGCAGATAAGAATTTTATAGAAACTTGTAAAAAGATAATTAAAGAAGGTTATTCATCAGAAGGAACAGGTGTAAGAACAAGATGGCAAGATGGAGAAGAAGCAAACTATATTTCAATTGTTGGTGTAAGCAATGTGTATGACGTTGGAAAAGAATTTCCAATGATAACACTAAGAAATAATAGCAAAACGGTATTAAGAGCTATTGATGAAATTTTATGGATTTGGCAGAAAAAATCCAATAATGTTAAGGACTTAAACTCACATATTTGGGACCAATGGATAGATGAAAACGGAAGTATTGGAAAAGCGTATGGCTATCAATTAGGAAAAAAATACGAATTTAAAACTAAAGATGGCATAAAGAAAATGGACCAAGTAGATTATGTATTGTACTTGTTACAAAATGATCCTGCAAGCCGTAGAATTATGACAAATATATTCAATTTTGAAGATTTAAAAGATATGAACCTAGAGCCATGTGCTTATGGAACTCAATGGCTAGTAAAGGGTGGAAAATTGCATTTAATCTTAAACCAACGTTCACAAGATATGCTAGCTGCAAATGGATGGAACACTATGCAGTATGCAGCACTTTTATGCATGTTTGCACAAGTAACGGGTCTAGAAGTGGGAACATTAACTCACAACATTGGAGATTGCCATATATATGATAGACATGTTCCAATTATAGAAAAGCTAATAGAAGCAAAGCCAATGGATGTACATCCACAATTAGTTATAAACAATCCAACTAAAAATTTCTATGATTTTAAAGTAGAAGATTTTGAAATACAAGGCTATGACTACAACAAAGATGTTCAAATAGGGAAAATACCTGTGGCGATTTAGAAAGACCTAAGTTGGAAAAATAAGACCATCAAGAGAAGCAATGATGCAACGTAACAAAGTTACATAATTACATATAATTTTACTATGGACAAATTTTAAAATTATATATAAAATAAAGAAACAATAGATTAGTGAAGAAAAAACGGAGGAAAAAATGTTAAGTATTATAGTAGCAATTGCAAAAAACAATGTTATTGGAAAAGATAACAAACTAATATGGCACTTGCCAGAAGATTTAAAAAGGTTTAAAAAGCTAACAACAGGGCATAATATAATAATGGGAAGAAAAACCTTTGAATCACTTCGGAAGAGTGTTACCAAATAGAAAACACATTGTGCTTTGCAATGATATGAAATTGGATGTTAATGATGAAAATGTGAAAGTAATAGATAGTATAGAAGAACTAAAGGAATATGAAGAATCAGAAGAAGAAAACTTTGTAATTGGTGGAGCAACTATATATAAGTTACTTATGCCAAAAGCAAATAAGCTATATGTTACTAAAATAAACCAAGAATTTGAGGGAGATGTATATTTCCCAGAAATAGATGAAAAGGTTTGGAAAGTTGTAGAAACGGAAAAAGGGTTAAAGGACGAAAAAAATCCTTATGACTATGAGTATGTAACTTACGAGAGAAGAAATTAAAAAGTTGTTGTAAAGTACAGTTAATAAACTTATAAAAAAGAATATATTTATACAAATTTAAGAAAATAAATTTTACAAACATATTATATGAGGAGATTGATAAAATGATTGATAATAACGTATTTAGAGATGTTTCGTATGGCTTATACATCATATCTACAAAATATAATGGAAAAAATGTTGGATGTGTGATAAATACATTATCGCAAGTTACTTCAGAAAATCCTGTAGTGTCTTTTAGTATAAATAAAAATAATTACACAAATGAAGCTATAAAGAATTCTAAAAAGTTTGCTGTTTCAATTATTTCTGAAAAAACAAAAAAAGAAGTTATAACTAAATTTGGTTATAACTCTTCACGTGATACAGATAAATTTGAAAATTGCACATACCAAGAAATAAATGAAATACCAGTTGTAACAGATGGAATGTGTAGTTATTTGATTTGTGAACTAATTCAAACTGTTGATTGTAGCACACATGATATTTTTATTGCTAAAGTTTTGGATGCACAAAAAATAAGCAATGAAAAAGAAATGACATATAGATATTACCATGAAGTTATTAAAGCAGTAGCTCCAAAAAATGCTCCAACATATATAGAAAATGAGAAAATAGATAATAAAGCTAAAATAGCAAAATCAAAAGAAAACGAACAAGAATCAAGTGAGGCATTTGAAAAATACAAATGCATAATATGTGGATATATTTATGATGAAGCAGTAGAAAAAGTGAAATTTAAAGATTTAGCAGCTGATTGGAAATGTCCAATATGTGGTACAGGAAAAGAAAATTTTGTGAAAGTGTGATAAAATGAGATAAAAAACGTTTGACATACAACAAAAAAGATGTTAAAATATATTTGACGTCAAAAATAAGTAAGTCAATCATAGAAAAAAGACTAGGTGTGCAATACCTAGTCTTTTTTATTACTCTTCCATATGTTTCATAATTAAATATAAAATATATAGTTGAAGTAATTTAAGTAAGTCTTTCATAGAAAGCAATCCTCCTTTCAACTTTGAAAGACGGTGCAATAAAATAATAGCACATATTGGTTAAGATTGTCAATCAAAGAAATTAAATAAAACATGTCGAAATTTAGTATATAAAATGTGAACTAATAGAAATAGAAGAAGGAAATATAACAAAATTGCTCAAAACACTTGACAAATGAGCAAAAATGATGTAAAGTATATTAGCATTACAAAAAAATGCTAATATTCTTATGTCTAGATTGGAAGTGAAAATATGGAAAAAAAGGTTGAAGTAAGTATGTTATGCCAAATATATGGCAAACTTTTAACTGAAAAACAATATGAATTCATTGACGATTATTACAATAACGACCTATCACTTTCCGAAATAGCAGAAAATAATAATATAACAAGACAAGCAGTAAGAGACGTAATAAAAAAGGGGGAAAATAAACTTTTCGAATTTGAAGAAAAGCTTTTAATTATGAAAAAGACACTAAATCAAGAAAAGCAAATACAAGAAATAATATCAGAACTAAACAAAATTAAAGACAATTCGTCAGATAAGAAAATTGAAAAGATACTAAGCAATGTTATGAAAGAATTAGTTTGCTTGAACTAAATTCTTATAAAAATCAGCATCCTGCGTCGTTAAAATTTGCTTAAAAATCCTCATTGTACACAAAGTACAATTCCGGTTTTTAACCAAATTTTGCCTAGCAATATACTAATTTTTATAAGAATTATAATAGAAAGCAATTAGACATCTTGTATTGCAAAATTAAAAACAAAGGGAGGAATATGGTATGGCATTCGAAGGGCTATCTGCAAAGTTACAAGAAGTAACAAGAAAATTAAGAGGAAAAGCAAGAATTACAGAATCAGATTTAAAAGAAATGTTAAGAGAGGTAAAACTTGCACTATTAGAAGCAGATGTTAACTATGCAATAGTTAAAGAATTTATAAATACCATACAAGAAAAAGCTCTAGGGCAGGATGTATTAAAATCATTAACACCAGGACAACAAGTTATAAAAATTGTTAAAGACGAATTAGTAGAACTTCTTGGTGGAACAGAAAGTAAGATTAACTTTACACCAAATCCACCAACAGTTATAATGCTTGTGGGTCTTCAAGGATCTGGTAAAACTACAACAGCAGGAAAACTTGCAAACTTACTTAGAAAGCAAGGTAAAAAGCCATTATTAGTTGCATGTGACGTATATAGACCAGCAGCTATAAAACAACTTCAAGTTGTGGGTGGTCAGCTTAATATTCCAGTTTATGCAAATGAAAACTCAAAAGATGTTGTTAAAATTGCAAGACAGGCAATAGATGTAGCAATTAGTAAGCTAAACGATGTAGTAATACTAGATACGGCAGGACGTTTACATATAGATGAAGAGCTTATGAATGAGCTTAAAAATGTAAAAACAAATGTAAAACCACATGAAATTTTACTTGTAGTAGATTCAATGACAGGTCAAGATGCAGTAAATGTTGCTAAAGCATTTAACGAAGCCTTAGGAATAGACGGAATTGTACTTACAAAACTCGATGGTGATACAAGAGGTGGTGCTGCATTATCTGTTAAAAAAATTACAGGCAGACCAATAAAATTTGCTGCAACAGGTGAAAAATTAAGCGATATAGAGGTGTTTCATCCAGAAAGAATGGCATCCAGAATCTTAGGAATGGGTGATGTACTTTCAATAATAGAAAAGGCAGAAGAGGCAATAAATCTAGAAGATGCAGAAAAACTAGAAAAACAACTAAAAAAGAAAAAAGATTTGGACTTAGATGATTATTTAACACAACTAAAACAAATTAAAAAAATGGGCTCTTTTTCATCACTTTTAAAAATGATACCAGGAATGAGTGCTTTAAAAGACGTAAAAATAGACGACAAAGAATTTGAAAGAATTGAAGCTATGATATCTTCTATGACAAAAGAAGAAAGGAAAAATCCAAAACTTTTAAATGGAAATAGAAGAGTAAGAATAGCAAAAGGTAGTGGAACTACAGTTCAAGAAATTAACAAGTTTATGAAGTCTTTTGAAATGACACAAAAAATGATGAGACAAATGAAAGATAGCAAAAATATGAAGAAAATGATGAAGGGAATAAACCCAAATGATTTGAAAGGAATGTTAAAATAATATGAAAAATGGTAAAAAAATATTAATTGTACTAGCAGTTATACTAGTTATATCAGTAGCAATTCCACTAATATCATATATGGTTATAGTAAATTCAGCACCTGTATATCTAGACTATATGCCACCTGTAGAGGAAGGCAAAATGTCAATAGAAATGTATAGAATGCAAAAAATATTGCCATTTGTGGTATTCAATTTAATATTTAGTATAGCATCAATAGTAGTATTGTACATAACAAAAGTACTTGGTAAAAAAGCCTTAGATATTATTTTATCAATATTTATTGTAATAATACCAAATGTAGTATTATTTTTAGCTACATATTCAGTACTAATTGAAAAAATTGTAGCAGTTTATTAAATTAGATATTAAATTTTAAAATATATTTAAGAATTATTATGTGCAATTATGCGCAGGTATGCTATATGGCAATATTATTATAAACCAAATAGTTACCAATAATTCTTAGCAAAATTTTCAGGAGGTGAAAAATAATGGTAAAAATAAGATTACAAAGACAAGGTGCAAAAAAGGCTCCATTTTACCATATAGTTGTGGCTGATTCAAGAAGCCCAAGAGATGGAAAAATAATTGAGCAAATAGGAACATACAATCCTATGACAGATCCAGCTACAATAGTTCTAGATAACGAAAAAGTAGAAAAATGGATAAAAAATGGTGCAAAACCTACAGATACTGTTAAGGCTTTAATAGAGAAGGCTAAATAGTAGAAAGGAATTTGTTATGAAACAAGTTTTAGAAACAATAATTAGAAATATGGTTGAAAACCAAGAAGCTGTTTCTATAAATGAAAAAGAAGAAGCAGAAAAAATCATATTCGAAGTTAAAGTAGATAATAAGGATATGGGAAGAGTAATTGGAAAGCAAGGAAAAGTTGCAAACTCTATTCGTACTCTTATGAAAGCTTTAGGTGCTAAGGATAAGAGAAAGGTTGTAGTTGAATTCCTAGACTAAATTTTGAAAACAACTGCCATTTGGTGTTGTTGCTGCTCATTTTAAATTTTATTCAACGTACACACGGTACGTCTCATAAATTTAAAATTCGCGCGCCTAGCAATACTCGTTTCTTTAAAAAATTAAATACTATATAAATGTTGGAAAGACAGGAGTAAAAATGAAGCAAGATTATTTTGAAGTAGGTCAAATAGTAAATACATTTGGAATAAAAGGTTTTGTTAAAGTAAATCCACTTACAGATGATGTAAAAAGATTTGAAGAGCTAGAAAGTGTATTTGTAGTAAAAAACAAAGAACTTATAGAAATGAAAATTGAAGAAATCAAGTATCATAAAAATATGGTTCTAATTAAATTTAAAGGCATAGAAGATATAAATATGGCAGAAAAATATAAAGGATGCTATATAAAAATCAAAAGGGAGAATGCCAAAAAGCTTCCAAAAGATACATACTTTATTGCCGATTTAATTGGACTTCCAGTATATGATGAAAGTGGAAATTTACTTGGAAAAGTAGATGACATATACAATAACAAAAGCCATGATATTTATGTAGTAAAAGACGAATTAGGAAAACAAATATTACTACCTTCTACAAAAGAAGTAATAAAGCAAGTAGATATTGATAATGAAAGAATTGTAGTTCATCTTATAGATGGTTTAGTTTAGTTAAAAAAATAAACTTCGTCTTGCGTTGTTAAACTTCATAAAAATTTTTTCGATGTACAACTCGTACTATCTCAAAAATTTTTATTCGTTTGCCTAGCAATACTCGTTTCTTTTTTAACAAGGAAATGTTAATCGGAGGAGCTTATGAAATTTGATGTACTTACGCTTTTTCCAGAAATGTTTGAAGCTTTGAATGAAAGCATTATTGGAAAAGCCAAGGAAAAGAACCTAATACAAATTAACTTAATAAATATTAGAGACTTTTCAAAAGATAAGCATAAAAAAGTAGATGACACTCCATACCGGTGGAGGAGCAGGGATGGTTATGATGCCAGACGTTGTATATGACGCATATTCGTCTATAAAAGACAAAGAAAATGCAAAAGTTATATACCTATCTCCACAAGGGAAAGTACTAAACCAAGAAAAAGTAAAAGAGCTATCAAAAGAAAATCATTTAATATTACTCTGTGGACATTACGAAGGAATAGATCAAAGAGTTCTAGATGAAATTGTAGATGAGGAAATATCTATAGGAGACTATGTGTTAACAGGAGGAGAACTACCAGCAATGGTTATAATTGATTCTGTTAGTAGATATGTTAAAGGAGTACTAAAAGAGGAATCTGTAGCAGAAGAATCATTTAGTAATAACAAAATTTTAGAATATCCTCAATATACAAGACCAGAAGAATTTAGAGGAAAAAAAGTGCCAGAAGTTCTAATTTCTGGACATCATGAAAATATAAAAAAGTGGCGCGAAGAAAAAGCGCTAGAGGTTACAAAAAAGAAAAGACCAGATTTATTAGATTAAAATATTAGAATTTAAGGAAGGAGGATATCATAATGGATATCATAAAATCAATAGAACAC
>CALXVA010000038.1 GCA_944391835.1 uncultured Clostridia bacterium
CTTAAGCCCAGAAGTGCCAGAACAAAAGCCTTCTAGGCTTAGAGCAAACCACCAGTTTTACTGGTGGTTATGATTGTATATAGGGTATTGTTTATTTAATACATAGGGGTATTTGTTTTCATAAATTTGATTATTGTAGTGTTTGTCCTTTTCTATCATAAGTCAACAACATAAATGTGTCTAGATATAACTACTTGTTGCTCATTTCTTATTAATTCTGCATAAATATATCCTAAACTTTGTAGGTGTGAAATCCATCTACTAACTGTTTCATTACTTACATTATATAAGTTAGCAAAATATCTATTTTGTGCATGACAATATCCGTTTTTATTACTAAGTGCTGTTAATTCTCCATAAAGTATCTTTTCAGCAGGTTTTAAATTTCTATCATATCTAACTTTTGCAGGTATTATTGCATAGTAATTTGCTCTATTTTTTTCGTTCATATCATTCCTCCATTTCTTATATATTTAATTCTTATCATTTTAAGCCATTTATTATTTTATATAGTATAAGCCACATTTTTCTAACTAGCTAATTAAAGATATAAAATTTTTCTAAATTTTAACCTTTACACAGAACCTCATAATAAATTTAAATGAATCGTTCATTTTTACCTATGTAAATTTAAATGATTTATTCAATTTATATAATTAAATAAGTTTTACTATTCTGGCTTTATACATATTTTAATATTAAAGGTTGAGTTTTAAGGACACACAATACATTTTATTTTATATTCAGTCAATCACCTCTCTTTTTTATTTATTTTGGCAAATTTTAAAATCCCTCTATTATATATACATTGGTTTACTTTAAATTTTTCTACCCTGATTTTTAAATTTTTTTAAAAATTTATTTTTATACAATACCTATATACAATTGACTCAAAATCCCACCTCAATTTTGAAATAATTTTACTTTGCCTCCTATTATATAACTTACATTTTTACAAGAAAAACCGACCCTATTATTAATTTTTCATAAATTTTTCACTAAATGGAACTTGGGTAAGAATATGATAGCTTACGCTCTCATACACCTACCCTCTTTAGTTAAATTTGTCCTAAAAATTGCTATAACAGTTGAAATAACTTGATTTAAGAATTTTAAAAATGTCCTATTTTTAGAGTTTCAAAACTGCTAAAAAAGGACATTTTAGACTCATACGTTCTTTATTATTTATAGTAAATATCTTTTTTAATTTTATATTAACAATTTATTTTATAAAATGTTTTCATTAAAAATTCTTTATCTGGAACTGAGTTGTTATTATAATCTTTAATTAGGTTGAATTTATTATATTCTAAAGACTTAAATATACAATTCTTTAGGGTTTTATTACTAATTTCTACTATTGTAAAATCCACAGTACTTTTTTTTGAACATCCAAGACTTCCAGGATTTATAAAAAATCTATTATTATGTTCTATATATAGTTTCTCGTGAGTATGCCCAAATAACACAATATCTACCCTATACTCTTTATAATCGTTTGTAAAGTCATCAATATTCCCTGAATAAATTAATGGCATTCCTTTTATATTATTTTTCCTAGAATGTACCATTAAAATGTTTATTCCTTCTATTGTAACTACTCTTTCTAGTGGAATTTTTTGTATTTTTATAAAGTTCTCTTTCATTTGCCTTTTAGTCCATATTCTATGTTCATTTTCATCATTTTTTTGCTTATAATCGATTTCTAACAAACTAGCTTCATTGTTACCTAGTATATTTATAAATCTATCATCATTTAATACTACTTTAGATACTTCATATGGATTTGGACCAATTTGAACAAAATCTCCTAAATTTATTATAGTATCTATTTTTTCTTGGTTAATATATTGTAAGAACTTATCTAAAGCATATTTGTTCGCATGTATATCAGCTACTATGGCTATTTTTTTACTCATTTACTTTTATCCTCCTCTAAATTCATCTGCAATAGTTTTGAATCTACTTCATTTATATATTCACAGAATTTGTCTTTTTCTTTTAATCCATAAAAATCACATTTTTGTATTTCAAACGTATCTTTTTCCTTTAGTATGGTTGGAATCATAATAACGTCACAATCAATTCCAACAATTGGAATTTGTATGGTTTCGTACATATTTTTAATTAATTGTTCATTAACATCTAGTCTATTTTTTCTTTGTTTACTCTGTTCAATCGCTTTTTCCAAACCATTATGTATAAAAACTATTATTACTCTTGTGCTCAAATCATCCGTCTTAATTTTTTGATATAATTCCATCCTATATTTTCTCTCTAAATTAGTAGAGTCATATATTACATTCTTTCCATAATGTAAATATTCTAATGTTCTTTGATGCATAATTCTAAAAATTTCTCTATGATTGTCTTTATATTCTACAAACTCTTTTCTCAATTCGTCAGATGAAATATATTTAATATCATTTTTTATATTAAGAAGTGAATTCGCAAATGTACTTTTACCTGCACCAGGTAAGCCCATTAAGACGAACAAATTGTTCATTTACTCCTCTCCTATTTTTAAATTTATAAAATCATTTATATCTTTAACTACAATTATATCATCAATATTTTTTTTACTACTTGAAATTAAAACAGTTTTACATCCTAATTGCTGCGCTGGAATAATATCATTTTCATAACTGTCCCCAATTACACACATTTCTGAATAAGCAATATTAAATTCATTCGATAACTTTTCATAGCATTGCTTTTTATTATATGTTTTAAAGTCTGCTAAATATAACATTTCATCATATTGTTCTCTTAATTTTAAAGTTTCTTGTAACTTTTCTGTATATTGCTTAGAAGCTAGGGTTACCAACACTTTCAAAAATTTATTATTTAAAAAATACTCATATAATATCGGATTAAATGTTAAAAATTTGCTAGGATCAATTTTGTCAAAAACTTCACTCATATATTCCTCTACGCTACACCCTAATGATAAAAAACCCAAATAAGGATTAGGATATTTTTTAGGTAAAATTTTATATATTTTTTCAATTTCTTCTATCCCTAATTTTAATTTATTTGATAACCACTCTTTTGTCTTCACTCTAGTATATTGAAATAATTCGTGGCTATCCGGATACAATGTTCCATCTTGGTCAAATATCAACATTTTTACTTTCATTTTTATTCCTTTACATTTTAATCATAACTTTTATACAATTATTTTTCTTTCTAGCTTTTATATATTCTATAGCTTCATTGAATTCTTCAATTTTATATATCTTACTAACTAAATTATCTGCTATCTTACTCTCCTTACTTAAAAAGTCTAATGCTAGCTTAAATTCCGAAACATTGTTTTCTTTTTCAAACGAATTACATCCAATAATACTCAACTCCTTATAGAATGCATTTCTTAAAGATATATCAAATTTATAATTATTGTCATAAACACCTGCCACAAGTATTTTTCCTTTTTGACCACAAATATTTATCGCATTTTCTAATGTATTATATTGTCTACCACCTACAGCTTCAATTACTACATCAAAATAATTTAAATATTCATAAATTTTCGTTATGTCTAAGTATTTTGTATTAATTTTCTTTAATATATCAAAACGATTTTCATGTTTTCCAAAAACAATTACTTCATGTTGATTACATATTAATTCTGCACAAGCTAATCCAATAATCCCATCACCTATTATAGCAACCCTTGAATATTGATTATTATTCATCAAATTTTTAATATGTATTGCTACTGAATATGGATCAGATAATGTAGCTACTTTCATGCTGGTAACTTTATCTATTGTATATAATTGTCTTTCATTTACAGTTATATATTCAGCAAATCCTCCTGGGAAATCTTTACCTAAGCTTTTAAGCTTATCACAAAATTGTATGTATCCTCTTGTACACATGTAGCAATTATTACAATATAGTAATGGTTCTATAACAACTCTATCACCTAGTTTTACGCTTTTTACATTTTCTAATATATCAACTACTATTCCTGTAATCTCATGTCCAAGTATTTTCGTTTTCATATAGGTTTCATTTGGTTTTTCAAATAATAATTTATGTATATCACTACCACAGATACCACAGTATTCAACTTTAACTTTTACATTCATTAATTCATTCATGATTGGTTCTTGTAAATCTTCCATTACCCTATAATTATTAATTCCATTATAAATAACTGCTTTCATATTTTTTACCCCTTCAAAAGTTCTCTTAACTTATTAACATTACCATTACTAAGGATTATAATATCTTCTAGCTTTTTAATGCATTGTCCGGTTTTTATTTTTATTTTTGCCATATTATATCCTTGCTCAATAGTATTAGCTATTCCTGATAATTGCAATATATTACCAGCATTTAATGCTACAATTTCTTCATAAGCGCTATTACTATTTCCTTTTAATACATTTAATGCTACTTTTATATTTTCAATTTTATTTTTGGATTGTTTTATATCATCTTGATTGTAACTAGGTAGCTTTAATAATTTCTCAAAATCATATATATCTTTTTTTGTCTTATCGTTATCAATAATATAAGAAGTTCCAAATATGTTTAATTCATCCATAAAATATATATTATCAATTTTGCTTGATACAATTCTATATTTGTTTATTCCAAAATTTTTTAAAATTTTACCACAAATTTCTATATCTTGATTAGCTAATCCGTATAACACTATATCTGGTTTTAATGGACAAATTAATGCCGCTAAAGCATAGCTTAAAATATTCGGTGCATAAAACACATCTCCATAAACTTGGTCAAATTTAGGAATTAATTTTTCTATTGGAAATATTCCAAAACCAGTTTGACTTAATAATCTTTTAGTATCTTCTAAACTTAAATTGGTATTAACCCCTATCATTTCAAGAAAATCATATGAGCCACTCATAGATGATGTTGCTACGGAACATGGTTTTATAATATTTGCACCTAATGCTACTGCAACTATAGCAGACGTAGTAGATACATTTATTGTTTTAATTCCTTTTTTTCCGCTTCCCGATAACGATATTACAGGATATTTACTATTTATTTTTATTTTTTCTTTAAATGGAGTAAATCCATCCTGTTCAAAAGAAACTTCTAATAATTTTGTAATTAGTTGGCTATCTTTTCTTCTTAACATTAAATAGGTAAATAATGTGCTAATAAATATATTACTTTTTTCTTTGTCTTTAATTTTTAAAATTTCTTTATACGCTTCTAAAATTATTTTGTCTGAAATATTACAATTTAAATTCATTAAATACAAAAATTTTAATATACTTTCCACTAAAATTCTCCCTTTCAAAATTAATAAAAATACATTTATAAAAATACATTTGTATATATTTTTATAAATATATTTTATGTAGGGCAAGAAACTCTTGCCCTACACACAGTAATAGGATTTATATCATTTAACAATTATTTTGATGAAATTACGTTTTCCTACTTTAAAAACGCAACCATCAAAATTTTCTGCTCCAGAAAAAAGATCTTCTTTCTGAAGAAGTACATATTCATTGTTCTTTAATATTTTTAATCCATTACCAGAAAGAATTCTGTTAATTTGACTTTTACTACTATTGGTTGCTTCTGCCAATACAGAAATGACATTTTCGCCTGGTTTTACCACAACTTCCTTTGTATCGTCTGGTACTAATTGCTTAGATTTTCCAAACTTAGAATTAAAGTTATCTTCTGCCTCCCTAACAATTTTCATGTCAAAATTATTAAATGTGGCAACAATAGTTCTTGCCAGTAAGCACTTTACATCTTTTGGATGTAACTGTCCATTATCAACAAGTTTCTTTAATTCTACAAGTTCTACAGGAGTAATGCTAGTTAATTCTCTAAACCATAACCACATGACATCATCTGTAATTGACATTACTTGACCGTACATTTCACCTGCTTTCTCTTCTACTGCAATGTAATTTTTTAAGCTCTTACTCATTTTCTGAAATCGACCCTCTTCATCCTTCGCCCCAGTAGTTCCCGAAAGTATATTATAAGTAATAATTACCTCCGGTTCTTCTCCTGCAATTCGCATCATGTTTCTACACATATGCAAATTTAAGAATTGGTCTTTTCCACCCAATTCGATATCCGGCTTAAGAATAACTGAATCGTATCCCATGTAGCAAGCGTATTCAAGTTCCGCCATGGTTATTCCACCACCAGCCTCAATCCTCTTTTTAAAGTCCTCTCTCTGGAAGACTTCAGTAACAGAAATCGAAGACTGAAATTTAATCCATTTAGGAATGGTCAACTTATTCATCCATTCCGAATTAAAATGTTTAGTGATGTTCTGCGAATTAAAATCAATAATCTTGCCAGCTTGTTTCTCATAAGTTGCCATATTTTGCACAACCATTTCATGAGTTAAAGCTTCCCTCTCGGTATTTCTACCAGACGGATCACCTATCATTGCAGTAAAATCACCAATTACGATAATAATCTCATGTCCCATATTCTGAAACATTCTAAGATTAAGCAAAGGTACCGCATGTCCCAAATGAATTTGCGAGCCAGTTGGATCAATACCAAATTTAATTTTCAACGGCTTTCCAGTTTCTTTAGATGATTTTAATTTTTCAAGCAGTGCCTCTTTTGACACAACTGAATTCGGAAATTCTCCAACCTTGCTCATAATCATGTCAAACTGTTCCTCTGCGGAAAGATTTTTCAAATCCCGATTAGGATTTAAAAGTTTTCCTTCTAATTCATTAAAAAATTTCTTTGTTTCCATACTGTTTTCCTCCTTAGTTATAGTTCCATTTGTTGCATATCTCAAAAAGCATATTAACATACTGCTTTTTGGATTCTTTCCATTTTTCTCCTTTTAGTTTGCAAATCTCATATAATTCATCTAAATCATCTGGTGAATAATAAGATACTGCAGACATCATTTGATAAACAACTGAATCCATTGGAGACTCATAGTCTCCCTCTTGATTCATTATCATGTCATACATTTTTTCATATGACATATTAACAGTTATTGATGATTTCGGAATGCTTTTGCTCATTTTTGGATATCCATTAAATCCTTTTATTATTCTTGAATACATTGAGCTAATTGTGAAAGGATAATTCATTCTATCCACAACTTTGTTAGCTATTTGAACATATAAATGTTCTTCCAATCCAAGTGTAATTAAAATATTTGAATATCCATCAACTTTTCCCAAATGAATAAAATCAGCTGTCATAAGCAAAATAGCTTGTTTTACAGGAAATTCTATACCAGGATAAATACCCTTTTTTTGGTACAAATCCGATAAATCCTCTTCTGCCTCCTTAAAATCTTCGTCTTTTAATACTTTTGAAATTAAATAAGCCGTCTTTAGAATTTGCTCATTATTGTACTGTGACCTCAAAACACCTTTTGTATCATCAAAGCCAAGTTTTTTAATGAATTTTTTATACATTTCTGCTCTTTCCAGAACTACCTCTAATGGTTGGTTTCTTGCATTATAGGAATCTAAATCTCCCAATACAATTTGAACTTTCAATCCATTTTTCTGAAGAAATATAGCTCTTAGAATTTGGGATAGTGTTCCCAAATGTGGAATTCCACTTAATCCAATTCCAGTAGTTACAATACAATTTTTTTTATCATGAAGTGCTTCAGAAAAAGTATTTCCATGATAGTGACATAACCATTTATATTGTAAAACTCTAGAATTAATTTGATTTAAATTAAAATCAATAGGATTAAATTCCATTGGGTCATAGTGATATTTCCGTATCACTTCTTGGTAGTAGCCTTCATCAAACCGCAACATAAGTTCTTCCTCCTTTCATTGAAAAAAATTTTTTTCAAAGGTTAATTAGTATTTATACTAATTAAAACTTTTGACAGTAAAATTATACCATTTTATTTTAATAATGTCAACATTTTATGTCTGCTTCTTTAACTTTTTCTTTTTACTCATTTTTTAATTCTCTTAAATATTCTCCTACAACATCTCTAAATTCTATTTCTAATTTGTCTTTATTCTTATCATAACAAATTTGCAATAACTCCAATTTTATTAGCTTGTTATCATAAAAACCAAACTCAATCTTTTTCTCTCTAATTAATTGATTCATAGTATCACTAAAAAGTTTCATATCTGATTCTGTTTTATTTCTCTTTTTCATTATTACCTTCTTACCTATTGCTTAATGTCATATTATCACAAACATCGGGGTAAAATCAATATAAATTGTAAAAAAGGTGGTATAAATTATGGCTGTCAGGAAATTAAATAATAATTTAAATGTAATTGGAGAGAATTTAAAAAATTATAGAAAAGAAAAACATTTATCTCAAGCCGATTTGACAATGGAATTAAATTTACTCGGAATAAATCTTCATAAAAATGATGTTTACATGATTGAAAATAATAAAAGAAGTGTTAAAGATTATGAAGTATGGGGTTTTATAAAAGTACTTAATATATCTTATGATGATTTATTTGCTGGCATTGAAGATAAATTAGAAAGTTAAATTTTTTATTTTTCTATATAATAAAATTAAAAAACATCCTCTTATTATTATTTATAATATTCATATTTATATTATTAATCTTTATATTATTTTCTTTGACATTTTTATCAATACTCTATTGATTTTTTATACAATAGGGTATTGATTTTTTTGTATATAGGGTATTGTTTATTTAATACATAGGGATATTTGTTTTAATAAATTTGATTATTGTAGTGTTTGTCCTTTTCTATCATAAGTCAATAACATAAATGTGTCTAGATATAACTATTTGTTGCTCATTTCTTATTAATTCTGCATAAATATATCCTAACTTTGTAGGTGTGAAATCCATCTACTAACTGTTTCATTACTTACATTATATAAATTAGCAAAATATCTATTTTGTGCATGACAATATCCATTTTTATTACTAAGTGCTGTTAATTCTCCATAAAGTATCTTTTCAGCAGGTTTTAAATTTTTATCATATCTAATTTTTGAAGGTATTATTGCATAGTAATTTGCTCTATTTTTTTCGTTCATATCATTCCTCCATTTCTTATATGTTTAATTCTTATCATTTTACATTTTAAGCCATTTTTTGTTTCAAATTATATAAATTATCAGTTTTAGAATATTCGAATTCAAATCATCTTTATCTCGCATATTTCACTTGGTGTCTACTTAGGAATCTACCTTCTGGTATATCGTGGAAGCAAATCGCTATTGCAAGGGATAGTCCAAGCTTAATTGAGGCTTCAAATCCAGAGCCTATTGCTAAACCTTCTGGAAAATTGTGTATTGCTAAGCCAATACTAACTATTATTCCAGTTTTCAATAAACTATTTTTTGCAGTTTTAGTGTTTTTATTAAACTTCTTATCCACAAATATATCACATATTATCATCATTATTATTCCAAAAATTATACCTAAAATAACTACCATTAAGTCTGCAATTTCTAAAGCTTCTGGAATTAGTTCAAAGCAAATAATTGCTGTCATAAGTCCGAGAAGCAAAAGACAAGATAAAACTTAAAAACTTATTTGAGGTTTTATTTAATTTTACTCCAATTATTCCTCCTAATGTTGTTCCAAAAGTACCGAAAAAAAGGCCTATTAAAGTAGTCTTTATAATTCCTTCTATTTATACCACTTCCTGTTCATATAAATTTAACAATTATTAAATTTATATGTGGCCTTTTATTTTATTATGATGCTTTTTTATCTGTTTCCTTATCATACATAATTTTCTTTATTTTCATCTAAATTTTATTGAATAAATAAATATAAAGTAGTATTATATACATATCTTTAATTTGTTAGGAGGTTCTTTATGAGAAAAATAGAGTTATTAAATTTGCTAGAAGAATTGAATTTTCCAAAAGATGAATATTATGTTTTATCTGGTGCTTCGCTTGTTTTAAGGGGAATAAAAGAAGAAGCTAATGATTTAGATTTATGTGTTTCTGAGGAATTATTTGACCAAATAAAGGATAAGTTTAATTTGACAGACGAAAAGAAAAATGAATGTGGTTTTTATAAAATAAATGATAATTTAGAAATTGTTGTAGATAAAAAAGAAGATTTTAAAATGGAAATGGGAGAAAAATATAATTTAGAGGATTTACAAACTATTCTAGATTTTAAAATAAATAGAAACTTACCTAAAGATAAAAAAGATATAGATAATATAAAAAAATATCTATACACAAAAAATACATCTCTGTCTAACCAATAGAGATGTATTTAAAACTTTTTAATTAATCCTAAACAAAATGCCACATTTTTGTAATCTATAAGCATGTGTAAATATTAACAATAGAATTTAGTATTCTCTGTACCATAAAAGCTTTTCCATTCAGATACTTGGATTTCCTTTTGAAATATGCACATGTATTGGTTCATAATTTTCATTTGCCCAAAAATATATTTTATATCCCAAATAATCAAATAAATTAGGCACTTTGCATTCCTCCACTTCTTGCTGTTTCAAAAAAGAATGCCGCTCCTTTTTCTACTACTTGTCTAAATTGTTTAATTTCCTTTTCAGAATAATTACCTTCTTGTTTAATAATATTATAGCTAGGGAGTTCAAATATTATAGTATCAAATCCAGTATTCGTAGGTCTTTCAAAACATACTATTAAATATTCTTCTCCATTTTCTTTTTTTCGTATATCTGAAAAAACAACTAATGTTTCATCTGGATATTTCACAAACTCATGCATCATTATTATTCACTCTCCTCACATATTAATTATATAATAATCATTTTATTTTGTCTATGCTTAAATTCTTTTATTCCAGATTCCAATCGGTTTATCATGTATATTTCCGTTGATTTCTACTTTGGAATATCTGGAAAAATTATATCTAAGATAACTACTAATAAGTTCCTATTCCTCGTCACCTTTTAGTTTTTCAGCTCTATCTGCTGCAATTAAGTTGTCTATCATTTCATCCAAATTTCCATTTAAGAAATCTTCCATCTGATATATAGAAAGTCCAATTCTATGGTCTGTAATACGTCCTTGTGGGTAGTTATATGTTCTAATTTTTTCGCTTCTGTCTCCACTTCCTACTTGAGATTTTCTTGCATTTCTAATTTCGCTATCTTGTTTCTGTTTTTCCATATCATATAGTTTAGTTTTTAGCATTCTCATAGCATTGTCTTTATTTTGGAATTGTGAACGCTCTGTTTGGCATTCTACAACTATTCCAGTTGGTTCATGGATAAGTCTTACAGCAGATGATGTTTTGTTTATATGTTGTCCTCCTGCACCAGATGATCTAAATACTTCCATTTTTATATCTGATGGATTTATTTCTATTTCAACATCTTCTACAACAGGAAGTACTGCAACTGTTACTGTAGATGTATGTATTCTTCCACTTGCTTCTGTGTCTGGAACTCTTTGTACTCTGTGTACTCCACTTTCAAATTTTAGTCTACTATATGCTCCTTTACCTGTAATCATAAAAGAGATTTCTTTATATCCTCCAAGTCCAGTTTCGTTCTCATTTAGTATTTCCAATTTCCAATGCTTTCTTTCTGCATACATTGAATACATTCTAAATAATGTTCCTGCAAATAAAGCTGCTTCTTCTCCACCTGCACCTGCTCTAATTTCACAAATTACGTTTTTGTCATCATCTTTATCTTTTGGAATTAATAATATTTTTATTTCTTCCTCTATTTTTGGTAATTTTTCTTTAGCTTCTAACATTTCCATTTCTGCTAAATCTTTTAATTCCTTATCTGTAGAAGCATCATCCATCATTTCTTTTGCTTCTTGGTACTCTTTTTCTACTTTTTTATATTCTCTATATTTTTCTACTATTGGCTCTAACTCGGCATGTTCTTTCATGTATTCTCTCCACTCATTTTGCCTTGCTATTACCTCTGGGTCACTTATTTTTTGTGTTAATTCTTCAAATCTTTTCTCTACTGCCTCTAATTTTTGAAACATAAAGTTATCATTCCTTGTATAATATATTTAGGTTTTTTGTAATGGGTATACCTATAAACCTCTAATTTTATTATTATTCATAATTTTACCTTTACTATTATACATTATTTTCCTCTACATTTCAACTAAATTGTATTCTATATTTAATTTATTTAATATTTCTTGCTCTCTTTTTGTACAAGTAAATATTATTACCTGATGTTCTTTCATATTATCACTTAAAAATTTAATTATATTTTCTAGTCTGTCATCATCATAATATGCAAAGGCTTCGTCTAAAATAATTGGCATTTTTTCGTTTGATAAATCATCTATCATAGATAGTCTTAGAGATAAATATAATTGGTCTATTGTTCCAGTACTTAATAAATCTGCTGGAATATATTCACCATATTCATTTTCTATTATTAAACCGTTCTCATCATTTATTCCTACTTTTGTATATTTTCCTTTTGAAATTTTTGCAATATTATTAGATAAATTTTCGGTAAATTTTGGTGTAATATTATTTTTCATATTTGTATATGCTTTTGTTATAATTTCTTTAGTTAAATTAATTACATTATTTCTATTTTCTAAATCTGCTAATTCTTCACTTAAATTATCGTACTCTTCTTTTAAATTTACCATTTCTTCTAATTTAGAATTTATATTTTCTTCTTTTATTTTTATTGCTTGTAATTCTAATTTATTTTTATTTATATTTTCTTGTGTATTATTTATTAAGTTATTTATATTTTCGTTTTCTATTTTATCTAAATAATAATTTAAATCTAATTTATTTTTAAATTCTTCTTTTAATTTAGATAACTCTATTTCTATTTTATTGTCTATTTCTAATTGTTCCTTTTCTATTTCTTTTTCTTCTTTAGTTTTTTCTTCTTCTAAAATTTCTAATTGTTTATTTATTAAATTTATTTCATTATTTAATTCTTCATTTTCTTTATTACTTTTTTCGTTTTCTAAATTAATTTTATTTTTTATTTTTTTATTATTTATTTTTTCTAAAATAAAAATAATTATTAAATAAATTGGAATTAAAAAATAATTAAAAATATTTATTAATTTATTTTTTATAATATTTTTATTTAAAATAAAAATTAAAATATTTATTATTAAAATAAAAATTAAAATTAAAATATATTTTTTTATTTTTTTATTTGATTTATTTTTTTGTATATTATTTTTTTGATTATTTTTTATTTTATTTTCATTAATTTTATTTATTAAATTATTTTTTTCTAAATTTAATTCATCAATTTTTTTATTTTTTTCATTTTTATAATTATTTTTTATATTTATCTTGTTTTCTTCCGTTTGTTTACATAATTCAATTATGTTTACTTTTTTAAGTATGTCTAGTTCTTCTTCCAACTTACTTATTTTTCCAGTGTACTCTTCCTTACTTGCCTCTATACTATTTTTGTCATTTTGATATTGATGCAACCCCTTTAAGACAAACTCTATGTTTTTCATCCTATCTCGTACTATGTTGATTGGTCTTCCTTGTGATCTGTCTGTTCCTACCTCTTCTATTTGTAGCTTATTTAATTTGTCCATAATCTTCTTATGGGACAAATTATCATCTCCTGTCCCCGTAAGGTTTGCAAGCTTTTGAACTAATATACTTTGCTCTTGTTTGTCTAACTTAACTTCCTCTTGCATGGACACTACAGTTGATGTAAACATACCTTCATCGACATTTGTCTGGTCATAGAAGAACTGTACCCCATCCTTTTTGACAATATTGAAGTCTTTTGATATATCTTCTAAATCCTTGTTAAATATCTTTGGATTCTTCTTATTGAAGTCTCTAAAAATTTCAAACTCTTCTCCATTGTCTAATTCGTATTTTAGTTTTCCAGAATAATCAACTTTGCCCCAAGGTTTATATTTGTCATAATCAGAAATATTTTTTCCATTTTTATTTTTAGAAATTCCATAAAAAATATTTTTTATATAATTTAATAAAGTTGATTTTCCACTTTCATTTTTTCCATAAATAATATTTATTTTATTTTTTAAATTTATTTCTTTGTTTTCTAAATTTCCATAATTATTTATTTTAATATTTTTTATTTTCAAAATATTTTTCTCCTTTTTATTTTAATTATTTAATTATTTAATTTTTTAATTTTTTAATTTTTTAATTTTTTAATTTTTTAATTTATTTTTTACATTATTTATTTTAATA
>CALXVA010000039.1 GCA_944391835.1 uncultured Clostridia bacterium
TAGTAGCATAAAGTTGTAAATTCAGTATACTACGATTTTTTTATAAAACTTTGTTTCACATCATTGACATATATACATTCACACCTGTAAAATTTTGCTAAAACCCTTGAAAATAGTAAAAATATATGATACAATAATATACGTTAAAAATACACACACAAGCTAGTTTAAAGAGGAGTGCTTGTTTTAATCTAAAGCAAGTCTTTTTAAATGCCTGATGCTTAGTGGAGGTAAAACAAAAAGGAGGAATTAGAAATGGCAGTAGTTGCAATGAAACAATTACTAGAAGCAGGTGTTCACTTTGGACATCAAACAAGAAGATGGGAACCAAAAATGGCAGAATACATATTCCAAGCTAGAAATGGTATCCACATTATCGATTTACAAAAAACATCTAAAAAATTAGATGAAGCTTATGCTTTCTTAAAAGAGCAAGCAGAGGAAGGAAAAACAGTTCTATTTGTAGGAACAAAAAAACAAGCACAAGAATGTGTGAAAGAAGCTGCAGAAAAATGTGGGATGTACTATGTTAACCAAAGATGGTTAGGTGGTACTTTAACAAACTTTACTACAATTAGAAAAAGAATTGACAGACTAGAAGAACTTGAAAAAATGCAAGAAGATGGAACTTTTGATGTTCTACCTAAAAAAGAAGTTATTCTTTTAAAGAAAGAAATGGAAAAACTAGAAAAGAACCTTGGAGGAATTAAAGATATGAAAGAACTTCCAGGAGTAATGTTCATAGTTGATCCTAAAAAAGAAAGAATAGGAATATTAGAAGCTAGAAAATTAGGAATTCCAGTTATAGGCTTAGTAGATACAAACTGCAATCCAGAGGATGTAGACTATGCTATACCAGGAAACGATGATGCAATAAGAGCAGTTGCTTTAATCGCTGACTGTATGGCAAATGCAGTTATCGAAGGAAAACAAGGTGAATCTATGGAAACTGTAGATAGCGATGTAGCAGAGGAAGTAGAAGAAAAAGAACCAGAAAGCATAGAAGAAGTTGTTGCTTCAGAAGATATGGCTGAAGAAAAAGCAGAAGCTAAACCTGCTAAAAAAGCAAAAAAAGCTGAAAAAGTAGAAGAATAATTAAAAAATATAAATTCTAGACAATTAAAATATTGAATATTAGATTATGTAAAAGTATGCATTGTTTTAAGAATAATGCCCTTTACAGATTTGATAAAAACTAAAAAGGAGGAGAGCTTAAATCTGCTCTATCTCCTTTTATTTTTAATAAAGGAGGATTTTTAAATGATTACAGCAAGCCAAGTTAAAGAGTTAAGAGAAAAAACAGGTGCAGGTATGATGGACTGCAAAAAAGTTTTAACAGAAACTAATGGAGATGAAGAAAAGGCAATAGAACTTTTACGTGAAAGAGGAATTGCAAAAGCAGCTAAAAAATCAGATAGAATAGCAGCAGAAGGTCTAGTTGAAACATATATATCAGAAGATGGAAAAGTTGGAGTTGTTGTTGAAGTTAACGCAGAAACAGACTTCGTTGCAAAAAATGAAGAATTTAGAAACTTTGTAGCTGATGTAGCAAAACAAGTAGCTAAAGAGAACCCAGCAGATGTAGAAGCATTATTAGAACAAAAATCAATAGCTGAACCAGAAAAAACAGTAAGAGAAGTATTAACAAACAAAATAGCTACAATAGGCGAAAATATGTCAATAAGAAGATTTGTTAGATTCGAGACAAACAATTTACTAGAAAGCTATATACACGGAGATGGAAAAATAGCAGTATTAGTAGAAATGGAAAATGGAACTCCAGAACTTGCAAAAGATGTTTGTATGCAAATAGCTGCTGCAAGACCAGAATTCTTAGATAGAGCATCAGTTCCAGCAGATAGACTTGCAAAGGAAATGGAAATATTAAAAGCTCAAGCTATGAACGAAGGAAAACCAGCAGAAATAGCTGAAAAAGTAGTACAAGGTAGAATAAATAAATTCTATAGTGAAGTATGCTTAGTAGAGCAAGAATTTGTTAAAGATTCAGATATAAAAGTAGGAAAATTAGTAGAATCTAAAGGCGCAAAAATAGTAAGATTTGCAAGATTTGAAAAAGGTGAAGGTTTAGAGAAAAAACAAGAAAACTTTGCTGAAGAAGTTGCAAAACAAATTAATGGATAGGAATTGTAACATATAATCAAATCACAATAAATTTACAAAAAGGACTTTATTTAAAAGTCCTTTTTTGATATAATGGACTAGAAATTTTATGTGGGAGATGATGTACAATGCTAATTAAAATTGTTACATTCAATATAGCACATGGAAAAGGCTTAGATGGAATAATAGATTTAGAAAGACAAGCAGAACTTGTAAGCAAATACAAGCCAGATATTGTGTTCTTACAAGAAATAGACATGTATACTAAAAGAGCAGGAGAAAGGAATCAAATACGAGAATTTAGTAAAAGAATTTATCTACCATATTGTTCAATGGAAAGTAATATAACATTAGAAGACGGCTACTATGGAGATGGAATAATAAGTAGATTTCCAATTTCATTTTCAGTAAATTATCTAATGCCATTAACAGACTTAAACCATGAGCAAAGAGGAATATTGTGTAATAGAATATCACTACGGAACTGCTAAAATAAACTTATTTTCTGTGCATCTTTCAACATACAAAGATGAGAGAATTTTAGCTTGCAAAGAGTTAAACAGAATAATAAGTAAAATAGATAAAAACGAAATAATAATTGTTGGTGGAGACTTTAATGTAGGTGTTACAAGACTTGGAAAGGGAAAATATACATTTACAAAACAGGATGAATATGAGGAATACAACATTTTAGGAAAAAAATTAAAAAAACTACTAAACAATGAAGATACGTGGTTTTCTAAATTGGGACAAGGTTGTATAGACACAATGTTTTATTCAAACAATATAGAACTATTAAAATACGAAACTATAGATACTGAGCAAAAATCAGACCACAGCATAATATATGCAGAATTTAATATATAGGAAGGAAAATTACTGATGGAAAAGAAAACAAAAATTAAGTTTAATGTACTTGCAATATTTGTTATTGTACTTTTTAGTTTTGTACTAACACCAAAAACGCTACAAAACGATACTTACTACACAATAGCAATAGGAGAGCATATTTTAGAAAATGGAATAGACATGCAAGACCCATTTTCATGGCATGAAGATTTGCCATATACATACCCACACTGGCTTTATGATGTAGCTACATACTTAGTATTCGAGGCAGGAGAAGCTATAGGAATTGGAGGTTTTATGGCAATATACTTAGTAACTGCGCTTCTGTCAATTATATTAGGAGTGGTGCTATACTATGCACTAAATAAAGTATGTAAAAATCAATTAGTATCCTTTTTTATTACTTTAGGAGTAATGTATTTACTAAAAAGCTTTATATGTGCAAGAGCACAACTAGTTACATACATCCTATTTGCACTAACTATACTATTTATAGAGCAATTTATAGAAACTAAAAAGAAAAGATATATAGTATACTTAATAATTATACCAATTATAATAGCAAATATTCACACAGCTGTATGGCCATTCTACTTTATACTATACTTACCATATATAGTAGAGTACATAATAGCAGTAATTTCAGACTCAAACCTATACTTTAAACTTGCAATTAAAAGAAATAAAAATAAGGTAAAAAAATTAACCTTAAAGAATAAGAGCCAAGAAGAAATAGATAAAATTACACAAAAAATAGAAAAATTACAAAAAAATAGTGAAGAGCTAGAAGCAAAAAAGAGAAGCAGAAAAGAGCATCCTTATAAAGTAATACTAAAAAAAGAAAACTGTGTTAAATATCTTATAATAGTAATGATTGTGTGCATATTTACAGGACTATTAACACCACTAGGAGACACACCATATACATACTTGCCTAAAACAATGGCAGGTAACACAATGGAAAATATTAGTGAACATTTACCATTAACACTAATTAACGATTTAAAAACAATGACTGTAATTGTGGTATTTTTACTAATACTAATATTTACAGACACAAAAATTAAACTAAGAGATTTATTTATGATAGCAGGACTTACTCTAATGGCATTTATGTCTAGAAGACAGATTTCATTATTTGTACTTATAGGAAGCTTTGTATTCGCAAAACTACTAGTGGCTTTAATAGATAAATATGACAAAGGAGGTACAGAGCAAGCAATAAATGCAATAACATCTATTTGGGGTAAAATTATAACAATTCTTTTAACAATTTTAGTTTGCTTTACGATGTATAGAGATAAAATAAATAGCCCAATAGTAAGCACAAGTTCATATCCAGTAGCAGCATGTGACTATATACTAGATAATATAGACATAGAAAATATGAGAATATTTAACGAATACAATTATGGAAGTTACTTACTATACAGAGGAATACCAGTGTTTATAGACTCAAGAGCAGACTTATATACACCAGAGTTTAACGGAACTAAAAATGAAGAAGGAGAATATGAAGGAAGAGATATATTCTCAGATTATTTAAATACAACTAATATTTCTAGATACTATGAAAATACATTTAATGATTATGATATTACACATGTATTGATAAGGAAAAATACAAAATTAAACATGTTTTTATCAAGAGATGATGATCATTATATAGAACTTTATTCAGACGATAATTTCGTGTTTTATAAAAGGGTAACAGATTAAAAGGAGTATAAATTGTGGAAAAGCTAGTGGCAGATTCGGAAAACGTGCGTTTAGATGCATACATTTCAAGTAAAGAAACAAACCTTTCAAGAACTAATGTACAAAGACTTATTGAAGAAGGAAATATATTAGTAAATGGGCAAAAAAAGAAAATATCATATAAAGTTCAAATAGGAGACAATATAGAAATAAATATTCCAGAGGCAAAAGAAACCAGCATAAAGGCAGAAAATATACCAGTAGAAGTAGTATACGAGGACAACGATATAATTGTTGTAAATAAGCCAAAGGGAATGGTAGTACACCCAGCAAATGGCAATCCAGATGGAACCTTAGTAAATGCGATTATGGCAATGTGCAAAGGTAGTTTATCTGGAATTGGTGGAGAAATAAGACCAGGAATAGTACACAGACTAGATAAAGATACATCAGGATTGCTAATAGTTGCAAAAAATGATTTAGCTCATATAAATATGAGTAACCAAATAAAAGATAGACAAGTAAAGAAAATATATATTGCGTTAGTAAAGGGCAATATAAATGAAGATGAGGCAACTATAAATATGCCAATAGGCAGAAGCACAAAAGATAGAAAGAAAATGGCAGTACGAAAAGATGGAAAAGAAGCAGTAACTCACTTTAAAGTATTAAAGAGATATAAAGATTATACCTTACTTAAAGTAAAAATAGATACAGGAAGAACACATCAAATTAGAGTACATTTAGCAGAAATAGGGCACCCTGTTATTGGAGATATGGTATATTCAAAGGGAAAGAACGAATTTGGAGTAGAAGGACAAATGCTACATGCACAGAGTTTAGACTTTAAACACCCAATAACAGGTAAGGAGATGCACTTAGAGGCTAAGCTTCCAGAATATTTTGAGAAAGTATTAGAAAAGTTAGATAGAGAGAATAATTAGCAAAAGGGGACGGGCCTGTTTTGTAAAAATTAAATTAGTACTTCTGTTTTAAAGTTATATGTTTTTAATTTTGGGTCTTCGGCCCCCAACATCACACAAACTGTACAAACTTCGTTTTACAGTTTGTAAGCTTGTTGGTCCCCACCTTAAGCACTTCGACCAAAAATTAAAAACATATAACTTTATTGTAGAAGTACAAAATTTATTAAAAAATGAACAGATGTAGAAGATTTTTTGCAAAACAAGCCCGTCCCCTTTTGCAAAAAGATGAAAGGAAGAAAGAAGTTAATGGAAGAGGTTAGATTGCAAAAGTTCTTGGCAAATAATGGTGTTTGCTCAAGAAGAAAAGCAGAAGAGTATATACAGCAAGGTCTAGTGAAAGTAAACGGAGAGACTGTTACAGAGTTAGGAAGAAAAATAAATCCCGAAAAAGATGAAGTGATTTTTAAAGGGAAAAAAGTAGGCAAAGTAGATAAAAAAGTATATATATTACTAAATAAACCAATAGGCTATGTTACTACAACAACGGATCAATTTGGAAGAGATACTGTGCTAGATTTAGTAAAGGTAAAGGAAAAAGTTTTGCCTGTGGGAAGGCTAGATATGTATACATCAGGTGCTTTAATTTTAACAAATGATGGAGAGTTTATATATAAAGTAACTCATCCTAAATATGAAATTGAAAAGACATATAATGTTACAGTAAAAGGCATTATTACAAAGGATGAAATTAAAAAGCTAGAAGAGGGGGTAGAAATTGAGGACTACACCTCAGGTAAGGCAAAAGTGAAGATTCTAAAAACAGATACTGAAAAAGATATTTCCAGAATAGAAATTACAATACATGAGGGCAAAAATCGCGAAGTTAGAAAAATGTGTAATGCTATTGGAAGAAAAGTACTAGCACTTCATAGAAGTAAAATAGAAGGTATTGATGTAAAGAATTTAAAACTTGGCGAGTGGAGGTATTTGACAAGCAAGGAAGTGGCTAAGTTGTTGAACAGTAACTAGATAACGATTTTGAGGAATAGTAAACCCTAGGTAATATGTATATTTATCTAATTTTTTTGTTCCTTGGTGTCGCACCATGCTAATGATAAAAAGAAAAATAAATTTTTATTTTTATCGCAGGAAAGGTGCTCCAAATCGCACTCGCTTCAAAGAAGCTCGTTTGGTCGCTTACGCGTCACTACAAAAATTTTCTAAATATACATATTACCTAGGTATAAGACCTAAATTTTACAAAAACCATTATACAGTAACACTTTAAGCTTACAGAAATAACAAAAACGAGTTGAACTAAATAGAAAATTGTGGTAAAATAGTAATGTGTTAGAAAATAATTTAGATTAGCGATGCTTTTCTAGATTAGAGTATGCCAAAAAAAGGAGAGAAAATATATGGTAGAAGATAATGAAATAAAGGCGGTAGTATCACCTTTTGCAGTAAGAGAAGGAGAAATAAAAACATTTGATGGTAAAGATGGTTATGTGTCTATGAACCAAATAATTCATAAAATAAATATAGGACATATAAATGACCTACATTTTAAAATATTAGAACTTGTTAATGAATTTGAGTTTATAACATCAAGACAAATATACCAAATGCTACAATGGAAGAATGTTGAAATAGCTTCTCAAGACAAATTAAATAACAAATTAGAACAATTAATAAAGTCAAAGATACTTACAAGATATTATTTTAAAGCAGAAGATGGAAAAGGAATATATAGAATATATTGCTTAGAAAAAATGGGCAAATATTTACTTAATTCAAGAGGAATAGAATGCAAATGGCAACCAACAGATAACACAAAGCCTGTTCCAATGATAAAGAAAAGACTAGCAGGTAACCAAACAATTATAGCATACTTAAGAAAAGTAAAGGCGTTTGACTCATATACAGTAAAACCAGCTATTACAGCGAAACAAGCAGGAAAAACATTTAAAGCAACAGGTGGTAGCGTAAAATTAACTAAAAACAATAAATCTATAGAATTTCTATTTGAAGTAATAAGAAGAGAAGAGGATTGGGAAAAGAAGTTAGTAGACAGAATGAGATTATACAACGACTTCTATAACAATTACTTGCCAGGAGATTCTGGATTTAGTTCAATGCCACAACTTATTCTAATATGCGAAGACGAAAAACATATGGCAGAGACATTTAAAACAATAGTAATGAACAAAGTAGAAATGGAAAGAATAAAAATGTATTTCTCAACAGATTTAAGACAAAACGAAGAGACACTTGATAAAACTTTAGTAGAGTTTAAACTAGAAAATGGAAAATACAAAATGGAAAATGTGGAAGTTAAGCTTTTAGGAATATAATTTCCTAATTAGCTTTAACAATAAAATAGACAACATGTTTTTGCGAAACTAAATACAATATATTCGACAAAACCAAGAGGGAGACCATAAGGTCTCCCTCTCGTGTGGTATTACGTAAAATAATTACCACATTTTAGAAAGCGATTTTTACGACTTCCTGAGTGTTTTCCTCGGCAGTCGGTGCAAACTCAATTGTAACTGTTGTACCAATCTGCAACAAGACTTGTCTGTTGCTGTTCTTAATGGAAGACATATACAAATTACTATCTTCAGCAAGAGTGAAGTAGAAATATGTGTCACCATCAATCTCGGCAGTAACCAAGAAAGTTATAGTTCCTGTAGTAGATTGTACCTGTGATGTGTCAATATCATTAGTATCAACATCATCTGTTTCAATAGAATCACTACTTAAGCCAACTTCCTGAAGGTACAAAGCAAGAGCTTCTTCAACAGTAGGAGCTTGAACAGTAAGGGAATAGTTCTCTACATTGCTAAATGCATATCTCTGAATTAAACCTGCATTGTCCTTTAATACCATAAAGTATGTAGGCAATCCTTCAATATTGACAATTGTTGGGAATGTAGCAACATATCCCAAGTTCTGTACCAAGCCCTGTGCTGCTGCCTGAGCAGACGATTCTTCTGCACCAGTGCAGGGATAGAACTTTATCACACCAGTTCTCGGGTTAGCGAGAATAAAGCCAACGATGGATTCTGCTGCATTTGCAGGTGTAACACCTGTGTAAAATACAATACCATCAGAAGACAGCGTAGTGTTGTAACCAGTAAAGCCCTCCTCATCATCTCTATAATAATACGAGGTTCTGTTAATACCAGTAGCAGAGAAATTGATGAAACCGTTTACATATTCGAAATTGTAATAGACCATTTTCATTAAATAATCAAGGTCAAACGCGTGGTCTACCCAATTTGGAAGGTTAGATACAGTGTATTCTTGACTTTCGCCAGTACACGCATCCGTGATAATAAACGAATTTTCTGTTTTACCACCCCAAAAACCAATGTTAGTAGTTTTCACAGAAGTAATCCAGTAAGGATTACCGTTATCGTCAATTTCAAAGAAAGATTTGCCGAATACATAGCTAGGATATTGATTCCTAAGATGCCGGAACAAATCATAACTAAAAAAAGCACTAGGAGAATACTTAATAGGATTCTCCAATGTAACGAGCTCAGCCTCTTGAGTTACTGCATTAACTAAAACATAACCAGGAATTCCAGCAGAGCTGGCTTTTGTATATTTGAAAAATCCTCCGTAGTTAATAGGAGAAATACGATACTGAGTACCATTATACAAAATCAGGTTATATTCGTTGTCAACGTCATACCAAGAGGGATTGCTTAACCCAGCAAGAGTTCTATCTCCAAGTCTTTCTGCTGTGTCTACATCAACTACAGCTAAATTATTGATATTACTATTTGCTATTTCTTCGTTAAAGTTGCCATCTTCAATATCAATCAAAGATCGATATTGCTGTGCGTGAAATATTTGTGTAGAAGTAACAGCTCCAATAATTATAGCTACTATGATAATAGCAACAACAATTCCAATGGGAATTGTGAAAAACAAATCATCACCATCTTCTGCTATAATGAAACAGAGCAAGGCAATACAGCTTATAACAAATACAAATGCATACAACCCACCAGAATTGAATGACCACGCAGGCAAGAAGAGATAGTTAATCAAAAGGCCTGCAACGATGACTATTGCTAATGCAATAAGCCGGGGAATAGACAGTAAGTTTTTCATAAAAGCTCCTTTCTTTTTTTGAGAGTACACTCTCAGTTAGTGATACATAAGCACTAAGCTTATGTTAACTATTATAGCATAGAATGTTAGATAATGCAATGAGGGATATTTGCACAAAAGTCGTTTGAAAAATGTGTAAATAATCACAAAAGTCGTTTGACTTTTGTGATTTGTTCTTATATAATATATTTAGAGGTGATAAAAGTGTATAGATATAAAATGGAAGAATTAAAAAAGTGGAAAGAGTCAGAGAATAGAAAGCCTTTAATTATAAGAGGGGCAAGGCAAGTTGGAAAAACTTGGCTTATGAAAGAGTTTGGACAAAATAATTATGAAAAATGTGCATATATTAATTTTGATGACAATAGCAGAATGAAACAGTTATTTTCGGATGATTTTGATATTGATAGAATTATGCAAGGATTAAAGATAGAAGCAGGAGTAAATATTGAGCCAGAAAACACATTGATAATTTTTGATGAAATACAAGAAACACCTAAGGCATTAACATCATTAAAATATTTTTATGAAAAGGCTAATGAGTATCATATAATTGCAGCTGGTTCTTTACTTGGCGTAGCAATGCATGAAGGAACTTCTTTTCCTGTTGGAAAGGTCGACTTTTTAGATTTATATCCGTTAAACTTTTATGAGTTTTTGGAGGCACTAGGAGAAAAGGATTTAGTAAATCTTATAAAAAATAAGAATATGGATTTAATAACTGTATTTGCAGATAAGTTAAAACTGTATTTGAAGCAATATCTATATATTGGTGGAATGCCAGAAATTGTAGATTCATACATTAAAAATAAAGATTTTGATGAGGTAAGGAGAAAACAACAAGTTTTACTAGAATCGTATGAACAAGATTTTTCTAAACATGCTCCTAACAATGTTGTACCACGAATAAGGCAACTATGGAATAATATTCCAACGCAATTAGCTAAAGAAAATAAGAAGTTTATTTATGGATTGGTAAAAGAAGGTGCAAGAGCAAGAGAGTATGAAGTAGCACTATCGTGGCTCATAGACTGTGGACTAGTGTATCAAGTAAACAGAGTAAATGATTGTAAAGTACCACTTTCAGCATATCAAGACTTTAGTGCATTTAAGTTATATGTATTAGATGTTGGATTGCTATGTGCTATGGCTAATTTAGATGCAAAAACTATATTAGAAGGAAATGAAATACTTGTTGAATTTAAAGGAGCATTAACAGAACAGTTTGTATTAACAGAACTAAAAACTAACGTAACACAGTCAGTATTTTATTGGTCTGCGGATAGAGGAACTGCAGAAGTTGATTATATAATACAGTTAGATGGAAATAATATTCCGATTGAAGTTAAAGCAAGCGAAAATTTACAAGCTAAAAGTTTAAAGACTTTTGTGGAAAAGTATAAAACTAAGATAAATATACGAACGTCAATGACAAATTATAGGAAAGAAGATTGGCTAATTAATATACCTCTGTATTTGATAGGAAATTTGAGAGAAGTGTTAGAAGATATATAAAATTAAAGTTCCCCGAGACTAGTCTAGTCCCGGGGAATGTCTCAGCTAGAAGTTAGAATGTTTTAAATGTTAATTAACGCGCGTATCACTTCCACCTTCGTAGATAAAACCGTCTTCATCTTCGGTGTAGTAATTACCGGTGTCAGGGTCATAATACATCCCAGTGTCTTCATCATAAGTGCAATCATCAATATTAGGTCTACTCATAAGAGTTCTCCTTTCAATATATATATAAATTTAGCTGAGACAGTTGTACAATGACAACAATGATATTATAACATAAAAAAATTAAACTGTCAAATCAACTTTAACAGTTTAATCTTTATAGCGTGTTTATTCAATTATTGATCATTTTTCCTATTCAAATCAAATATAATTGCATCATCATTATCTAAGAAATATTTTGAATCGGTAGAATCCGTTTGAATAGGGTCTATTTCTTTATTAAAGTCTTCTGGGTCATTTGCAGAAGTGGCACCTGCAAAGTTTCCTCTAAATTTTGTTGTAATTGGTTTCTTTTTAATGTTGTCTGATATTCCACTTGTGAATTTTTCAAAGTTATATTCTTTAAGTTTTTTAGGCTCTTTATATTTTGCTTCCAAATAGTCTAATTTTCCTTTGCCAACAACACTTTTACCTTTGCTATCTTTTACTTTAAATATAACTTGTTTTGCTTTTAAGGACATTATCTTTCCGGCTTTATAGTTAGGTGTCCAACCATAACTAATGTCTCCCAATTTAGTATCATATCCAAAGTTATCCTTTGAAGAATTAGTTTCATAACTATTTTTATATTTCCACTCTCTTTTTTCTTGTAATTCTGTTTCCCACCATTGAACATCTTCTGGTAAAGCATTTCCAAATATTGCTTTGTTAACACAGTTTGCAAGAATTTCATCTTTAAAGTTTCCTTTTTCAGAACCCTCAAGTTGAGATAAGGTTTGTGCTGATAAGATGTTACCAACTTTGTATTTTCTATATACTGTAAATATTGGTTCAATTGCTTTGCATAAGAATTCTGGGAAGTCATCAATGTATAAGAAGTGTGGAATTCTATTTCCATCATTTCCAGGCCTTGAAAGTACAGATTGTTGCATTAGTAGTAAGAAGAATATACCAAATGCTTTATGGGCATTTGCTCCTAAGTCTCCTCTACGTGTACATACAAATGTTACTTCTCCATTAGCTAGTACTGAGTCATAAGTTAAGTTGTTAGTTCTATTACATAGAATATTTTTTACACCTGGATATCTAAGTAAATTATCTAATTCTGCAGATGCTGTAAATACAGATTGTTTTGTAGTTGCCACATCTCTACCATCTGCATAGAAATTGTTTTCAAAGTATCTTATAAGTATTTTGTATTTTTCTGCAAGTTCTGGAATTTCTTTCATCTTATTACACATATCTTCTACTAAAGAAAAGTCATTCATCATATTAAGCATATCTTCTAGGTTTGGTAAATCTCCTTCGTTTAGTCTAGGATACATTTCTTTTAACAAAATTGAAAGATTTTCTATAATTTGAATTGCAGCATTTTCTCTAAATGCTTGTTGTAAGTCTGGTCTGCTGGTTGAGTATAATCCTTTTAAAACAGATGATATTGCCATACCAGTTTTAATAGGGTCCTCATATACAAATGGATTCATACCTGGTGAGTCAGAATTGTTTGGATCAATTAAATTTACCTTTATCTTATAGTTTTTAGCAACATTTAACATTCTTTCTACAGAATCATATTCTGCTGATAAATAAGTTAATCCAAAGTTTTTGTATACATATTTTCCATTTGCTTTGCCTAAAATCATTTTTTTCATATAGGCTTTATATAAATCTTCTTTGTCTGGATTAGGTGTTAGCATATCTAATGTAAAGTTTTCGCTCAAATAGTTATTGTCGTAAGGAAGATTTAAAGTCGCTATACCTGTTTTAAGGGCAGTAAAGCCCATTTCTTTAGATATTTCTCTAAAAAAGTATTTTCTATCTAAATCTCTTGCCATTAGTGGCTCATATATCATTGTAGTTTTACCAGAGCCAGACACACCAACAACTAGGAAAGATTCTAGCCTTTTTGTTTCAGGCATAACAATGTCTTCACCAGTTTCACTATCTACACATAGCATAACTTCGCAAGAGTATTTGCCTGTATCTTTTGGTTTACCAGATAAACTAAGTCCTCCATAATCGAAAATTGAGTCCTTAAGGTCTTTGGTATCGTTAATTGTAAATGTAAGCCATTTAAATACCTTATAAAAGCTAACTAATGGTATATAAAGTGAAATAGCAGTAAAGGCAGGCCTAAATAAATTTGCATATTCTGCTACTATTTCGGGGTAGTTAGGAACCGATAGTATAAGTGTCCATGCAAGAGAGTTTAGTCCTTGAACTACAAATGATACAGTAAGCATATATAATGTGATTATGTATGTATTAAAAAACCTCAGTTTATCGACATCGGCTTTTACAAACTTAGAACCAAAAGAGAAATAAAAAGCAAATACAACAGCTGCAAATGCTAAAGTGTATTCTATTGGTCCCCAGTAAGAATAGCCTACTCCTGTAAATATCATAAACATTAATTCTACTAGTCTGTCTACTAATATATATGCAGAAATTAGTGTTAAAATATATGTTACGAAAGTATTTCTATCTGTTTTTAAAAATTTAAGAAAATTATCTATGTATTTCAATAAATTCACCACTTTCAAAATCTAAAATCATACATATATATTATCTAATAAAATTGGAAAAATTACAATAGTTTTTGGAAAAAAAGTGGGAAAAAGGTGTATATATGTCAATGATGTGAAACAAAGTTTTATAAAAAAATCGTAGTATACTGAATTTACAACTTTATGCTACTA
>CALXVA010000040.1 GCA_944391835.1 uncultured Clostridia bacterium
TACCAAAATTTCTCATAGAATTTCTATGAAAATCAGCTTGACCGACATATTTGAAATACTTTTTTTAGAAGTTTACTCTAACCTAGAGTAGAAAATCATAAGTGCATTAACACACACAAACTATATTACGAAATTATTCTTCCTACATCATTAAAAGCCACATACACTGAAAGTGTAATTAAAACAAAAAATCCTAACATCTGTATTTTTAATTCAAAGTTTTCTTTTAAAGGTTTTCTTCTAATAGCTTCAATTATGTATATTAGAATTTTTCCTCCATCTAGTGGTGGAAATGGTAATAAGTTTGTTACACCTAATGACATTGAAACTAATGCCATAATATATAAAAAGTCTAACAATCCACTAGTTTGCGCCACTACTTCCGATATTCCTATAGGTCCCATAAGGTCATTTGCAGTTACATTACCTGTAAATATCATTTTTATGCTTTCCCACATAGCTAGTATAAAATTACCAGTAGAATTTATGGCAGTTCCAAAGTTTCCAGTCATTATAGTAGCAATAACTATATAAAGTAAAATTGCAAATATGATGTTTACCAGTCCTCCGGCAGATACAATAGCTATTCGCTTTGGTATGCTAGCTTTACTAAAGGAACCCTCTTCATCAGAACGTTCCTCTTCTCCTAACATATTCACATAACCACCGAAGTGGAATTAGTCTTAGTGAATACTTGGTTTTTTCTGTTTGTTTTGTCCAAATAAGTGGGCCAAATCCAATAGAAAATTCATTTACTTTTATTTTACACAAACGAGCCACAACGAAGTGTCCAGTTTCATGTATTAAAACTAGAAAACCAAGTATAACTACTATTTTAATAATTGTAATTATAATACTCATAAGCGTATTCCTTTATAATTATTTTTTCTTTAATCATTCACATATTTTTCTTGTTTTCAAAAGCTTAACAAGTGACTACAGGAAAACATGTAATTCTTTATTAATTATATTATACTTAACAAAAAATATGCAAATGGTAAAATAAATATTACACTATCTATTCTGTCTAACAAACCTCCATGCCCTGGAATTAAGTTACTATAATCTTTAATTTCACAATATCTTTTTATGCTAGATGCTGCCAAGTCTCCTATTTGACTAATTATGCTTAAAAATATTGATAATCCCAATATGTACAAATAATTAAAACTCGTTCCAAAAATAGAATTACATATTAAGGTATATACCGTATTCATAATTATTGCGCCAAAAATGCCTGCAACACACCCTTCAATTGATTTCTTAGGGCTTATTGGAGTAAATTTGTGTTTTCCAAAATGTTTTCCTATAAAATATGCAAATATATCTGTGCCCCAAGCAGAAAAGAATACATACCATATAAGTATTTTACCATTTTCTAAGCTATCTCGAATTAGTGGTGCAAACACTAGAAAGAAAACAATATAACATATTCCAAGTAGTGAAATAGCAATATCATTAACATTTCTTTTCATATTGGTTACAATGCTTTGTGCAAAAAGCACAAGTATATTCATAAGGATTAATAAAGTAATAACTGGTAGTACATATTCTCCTGGTATTAGATGAATAAGCGAAATGAGCCCAGCAGTAACATATCCTGGCCATTGTATTGGTTTTGCTTTTCCTTTAAATGCTTTATAAAATTCATGTAAGCTCATTATAGCAACTATGCTTATAAAAACATCTACTACATATTTGTTACCAAATACCAATATAAGTGCAAATATTGGAAATAATATTATTCCTGATAAAATTCTTTTAATGCTCATCTTTAGTCCTTTCTTTCTATAGTTCTTATTTTCCACCAAATTTTCTGTTTCTATTTTCAAATTTTTTGATTGCTTCTAATAAATCCTCTTCCGAAAAATCTGGCCAATATTTATCAATAAATAAAAATTCTGTATAAGCTAATTGCCATAATAGAAAATTGCTTATTCTTAATTCTCCTCCAGGTCTTATTAGTAAATCTGGATCTGGTTCTCCATTAGTATATAAATTATTTATTATTAATTCTTCATTTATATCTTCTACACTAAGTTCGTCTTTGCTAACTTTTTCAGATATATTTTTTACAGCTCTTACTATTTCTGCTCTTCCACCATAATTAAAGGCTATATTTAAAGTAAGTCCTGTATTATTCTTTGACTTTTCTACTATTTTTTCAATACTTTCTTTTAGACTTTTATCTAAATTTTCTATGTCTCCTAATACTCTAATTCTAATATTACGCAAACTTTCTTTATTTAAAAATTTATCCAAATATGTTCTAAGTAATATCATTAGAGCTCCTATTTCTTCTTTAGTCCTTTTCCAATTTTCTGTAGAAAAAGCATATACTGTTAAATATTTTAATCCTATTTCATTAGCATAAGAAGCAATTTTCTCTAATGTTTCTGCTCCTGCTTTGTGTCCAAGCTTTGTATCTATTTCTTTTTCTTTAGCCCATCTTCTATTTCCATCCATTATAATTGCAATATGCTTGGGCATCAATTCTTTATCTATGTTTTCTATAGTCACTATAGCTTTCCTTCCCTTCTTTATTCTATTTTGTGTTATACTTATTTTGAAGCTTTTATTTTCACTAGTTTGATTCATATTCCTAGTGATTTTTTTCCTTAAAGCTGCAATTAGATGCTCATTACTTCTTTTTCTTTTTTATCTAATATATTATCAATTTGCTCTACATATTTATCAGTTAATTTTTGTATATTGTCCTCTGCTCCTTTCAACTCATCTTCTGATATTTCAGAATTTTTTTGCATTGCTTTAGCTTCATCTATAGCATCTCTTCTTATACTTCTTATTGCAACTTTTGCTTCTTCTGCCATTTTTCTTATATCTCTTACTATTTCTTTTCTTCTCTCTTCATTTAATTCAGGGAAAGCTAGTCTTATTACTTTTCCATCATTAGAAGGATTTATCCCTATATCTGATTTTAAAATTTCTTTTTCAATTTCTTTTAATATACTTCCGTCCCATGGTTGAATAACTATAAGTCTTGCTTCTGGAACTGAAATACCTGCAACTTGATTTATTGGTGTTGGTGTTCCATAATAGTCTATTGTAATTTTATTTAATATTGCTGGATTTGCTCTTCCAGCTCTTATTTCTGCTAAATTTTCTTCATATACACTTACTGTTTTCATCATTTTTTCTTCAAATTTATCTAAATTCATAATTTTTATTTGCACAAGATTTTTTCTTGTGCACTCCTTTCTTTTTTTATATTTATTAAAATTTTCTTTACCATATCTATTTAATTTTCATTTTTAATAATATAGTGGTTTTTTATCAAAGCCTGTCCCCAAACCCGGCAAGTATGTCGGAAAAGAGCCTGTCCCCAAACCCGACATTTTATTTAATTAAAGTGCCTATTTTTTCGCCTTTTACAACTTTTATAATATTATCAGGTTTTGCTATTTCAAATACAATTAAAGGAATATTATTGTCTCTGCAAAGTGAAATTGCAGTTGAATCCATTACTTTTAGATTATCACTTAATATATCTAAATATGATATTTCATCGTATTTAACTGCATTTTTATCTACTTTAGGATCTGCCGAATAAACTCCATCAATGGTTTTTCCTACTAAAATAACTTCTGCATCTATCTCTGCTGCTCTTAGTGCTGCTGCTGTATCTGTTGTAAAATATGGATTTCCTGTTCCACATCCAAATATAACTACTCTTCCCTTTTCTAAATGTCTTACAGCTCTTCTTTTTATGTAAGGTTCTGCTATTTCTCTCATTTCTATTGCTGTTTGAAGTCTTGTATATACTCCTTTTTCCTCTAGTGCATTTTGAAGTGCTAAACCATTCATTGTCGTAGCAAGCATTCCCATATAGTCTGATGTGGTTCTTTCCATGTTTTTATTTGCTCCTCTCCAAAAGTTTCCTCCTCCTACAACTATAGCTACTTCTGTTTTCATCTTAACAAGTTCTTTTATTTGTTCACAAATTTTGTCTACTGTGTCTGTATCAATTCCAGATTTTTTGTCTCCTGATAATGCTTCTCCACTTAACTTAAGTAATATTCTCTTGTATTTATTCTCAGGCACTTTTAACACTCTCCTTCTTTAATTTTTTAACTGTTTTATATTCTATCATATATCAATGATATTTTGCTACAATTTTTAAAAATTTCTTAAGAAATTTTTTCTAGTTATATTTTTCAATTTTTTTGTAAATAATATTTTTAAGGTGAGTTACTTATGAATCAAATATTATATGACTGTAATAAGAATAGTGAAGTGTTAAAAATAAATAATAAAAATATAGTTTCATATAATAATCCTAATAGTACTTCTATAGATTATGCAGATTTACAATCAAATTATTTTGCTCAAAATGTAAAGCATATAAAATGGTATAAAGTAATTTTTTTTACTGCTCTTATTTTATTGATTTTCTTTATTATTTTATTTCTTATACGTTTATATGAAAATATTAAAAATGAAGAAATTTCAAAAAAGTTAACTTCTTCTTATTCTATTTCTACTATGTTCTCTAATTCTTTATCTAACAATTATTCTACAAACATAGTCGATAATCCTCCCTTTGTAATTCGGAATAATTAAGATAGATAAAATAAACTTAAATTACTCAATTTTATCGATTAGTGACAATAATTTATTGGATGTATCTGTATGTAGATTTGCAGGTCCTATGCCAAATGAAGTAGGTAATTTATGTATAGCAGGTCATAATTATGTTGATTATAAATTGTTTAGTAGACTTAACGAATTAGAAATAAATGATGATATAATGATTTACGATTTAACCGGAAATAGCATAACTTATAGAATATATGATATATATGAGACTGATTCAAATGACACATCTTGTACATTTCAGGATACCAATGGATTAAAAATTATTACTCTTGTAACTTGTAATAATGTAAATGGTAAAAGATTAGTTGTACACGCAAAAGAAATACCATAACAGCAATGTTAAGGTATCTCTTTACATAATTTTATTTATAATCTCTTATTTTCTTATATGCATAAATAGCTAAAATTACACAAACAATTATGAAGAACATAACAGTTATATCTTCCGTCACACCTGTTTGAGGAAGATTATTTCCTGATGTAGTACTATTACTTGTCCTATTAGTATTAGGTTGAATTACTGATCCTCCAGCTTCTTCATTTGCTTCAATTTGATTTGCAGTAATTTGGTTTGCTAAAATTTGATTTGCGGTAGATCCTTCACTTAGTTCATTAGCTGCGATTTCATTAGCTGCAACTTGATTAGCATATATTCCATTTGAATTTAGTATATCCTCTAAATCTAGTATGTTTGATGCTCTTACCTGTGTACAAATGCCTATTATTAGAAATATAACTACTAATAAAACTACCAATTTTTTTGAATTTAACATATCTTTCCTCTCCTTCTTCTGTTAGATACATTTCTCTTATTATTTATCATTTTCTAATTTTTATGCATGAATAATAAACACTTACAATATTATTTTACTCTTTTTTTATGCTTTCGTCAATATTTTTTTTAAAATAATATAGTTGTAATAATATTGTAACATTCTTGTAATATTAAACATTAAATCTAAATAATACAATGTCGCCTTCTTGCATAATATAATCTTTCCCCTCTGACCTAACTAGTCCTTTTTCCTTAGCTGCTACCATACTACCTTCTCTAATTAAATCGTCATAGGAAACAATCTCTGCTCTAATAAAGCCTCTTTCTATATCACTATGTATTTTTCCCGCTGCCTCAGGAGCTTTTGTTCCTTTCTTAATTGTCCAAGCTCTAACTTCTTGCTCCCCAGCAGTTAAAAATGACATTAACCCTAATAAATTATAACTTGCTTTTATAACTTTGTCCAAACCAGATTCGCCAAGGCCTAATGCATCAAGCATTTCCTTTTTATCTTCTCCTTCTAAGCTTGAAAGTTCTTCTTCGATTTTTACACAAAGAGGTATTACTTCTGCATTTTCCTCTTTAGCATATTCTACCACTTGCTTTACTTTCTCGTCTTCAAATGGATTAACAAGTTGATCTTCAGAAACATTTGCTATGTATAGTATTGGCTTTAATGTCAATAAGTATGCATCTTTTAATATTTCTTGTTCATCTTCATTGTATTCTAGTGTTCTTGCAGATTTTCCTTCTTCTAATGCAGTTTTTATTCTTTCATACAAATTTAATTCTGCTTCAAATTTTTTATCAGCTTTAATTTTCTTTTTTGCTGAATCAATTTTTTTATTAACAGTTTCTAAATCTGCAAATATTAGTTCTAAATTAATTGTTTCTATATCTCGTTTAGGGTTTATATTACCATCAACATGCACAACATTTGTATCTTCAAAACATCTTACTACCTCACAAATGCTATCTACTTCACGTATATGTGATAAGAATTTATTTCCTAACCCTTCTCCTTTACTTGCACCTTTTACCAAACCTGCAATATCAACAAACTCTATTATTGCATGAGTTGTTTTTTTAGCATTGTACATTTTTGTAAGTACATTTAGTCTTTCATCTGGTACAGGTACAACACCTACATTCGGCTCTATAGTACAAAATGGATAATTTGCACATTCTGCACCAGCATTTGTTATTGCATTAAACATTGTACTTTTCCCTACATTTGGTAATCCTACTATTCCTATTTTCATTTTTATCGCATTCCTTTCCTATGCTCATATCTGTTATTTATCCGTAAGTAACAAAATCAAATTTCAATAACTAGTTACCATTTATAACATCTTCTTTAAAATCATTAGTCATGTCATTTACTGGTTCTTCCACCACTTCATTTACTGGATTATCGATAACATCATTAACTATATCATTTATTGGCTCATCTACAACCTCGTTTATTATGTCATTTACTGGCTCGTCTATAACTTCATTAGTAATATCATTTACTGGTTCGTCTACTACATCGTTTACTATGTCATTTACTTTATCATTGTTATCATCTTTTTTGTCATCTTCGTTATTGTCTTTTTTATTTTCTTCTTCCTCTAGTTTTTTCAAGTATTCTGGCCATGGATTATTCGGATCAGGATCTGTTGGGTCCCAACCTCTTACATTTTCTGGAGCATCCGAAATTTTCATCGTGCTTGGTTTTCCTAGTGGTCCAGGATTTGAACTAGAATAAAATTCTACTTGTGTTCCTACTGGGCAATTATAGTAAAGCCATTTTGCATCTTCTACAGTTAATCTTACGCATCCCATAGATACTCTTTGTCCTAATTGATCATATGCCCAATATTCTAGTGAAGATTTATCTCCCGACTCTAAGTATGGAACAGAATGGAACAATATTCCGTCGTAAATATGTGTAGAATATTGTCCGTATACATCTCCATATAATGGCCACCAGTTACCTTTTGCCAATGTTCTGTAGGTTCCCGATGTTGGAGTATATGTTCCTGTTGAACATACCATAGCTCTTACTGGAACAGTATAATTTCCATTTGAATCTTTTGTATACACAGTTACTACTTGTGCTCCATAATTTACTTTTATATAATATTTATCAACTTCTGAAGAGATTTTATTTTCTTTTTTTAATTTTTCATACTCTTCTTCATTCTTCTTTTTCAATTCATCTTCATTCTCTAATTCTGTCTCTATTTCATTTGCGTTTTGAATAATATTTTCATCTTTCTCACTATTCAAAGCTGAAACAGATTCTAAATTTATATTTAATAAACTTGCATTAGCCTCTACCGTTTTTTTATAGAATATATATTCCCATACTCCAATAGTAACAGTAAAGGTAATAATCATAGCTCCTAGTATAGCAAATGCAGCTGTTTCATCTACTACTTTTCTTTTTAAAAGTTCTTTGAATTTTTCCATTTGTGAATTCCCCTCTTACCTAAAATTAAGAGCAAATAGACTTTTAGTCTCTTTATGCTCTTAATTCTTTAAGTTTTAGAACTAATTTCGACTTTATTCGTCCTTTATTTGTTTAAATACATATCAAAGCAAAGAAGTCGCTTTTGTTCATATAGATTTGAGTTTTGGAGCTTCCAGACGGAATTGAACCGTCGACCCCAGCCTTACCATGGCTGTGCTCTACCTACTGAGCTATAGAAGCACTTATTCTTGTTTTAAGCCCTTTATAGCTTTTTTGCGTATACGTTGTATTGCATTATCGATGGATTTTACAGGTGTATCTAAATCTTCTGCAATTTCTAGGTAGCTTTTTCCATTTATATATTTATTTAAAACTTTCTTTTCAAAATCACTAAGAGATTTATCAATTGTATTTTCTATATTTTGATAGTACTCTTTTTTGGTTATGGTATCTAGTGGATCTTCTATTAAAGCAGTATTAAAAATGTCAATTAATGAAGCATCGCTTTTTCCATCCTCTTCATCATAAGCAGAAATATTTAAAGATAAATATGAATTAAGTGGCATATGTTTTTGTCTATTAGAGCTTTTTATAGCTGTTATAAGTTGTCTTTCTATGCACATGTTAGCAAAACTCTTAAATGAATTTTTCATATCAGACTTATAGCTTTTAATTGCTTTAAAAAGTCCAATTAAGCCTTCTTGAACAATATCATCTCTTTCTGCGCCAACTATGTAATATTTACTAACTTTTATATTTACTAGCTCTTTGTATTTGTTAAGCAAATATTCAAAAGCAGATTTATCCCCAGACTTAATAATTTCTACTAAATCTTCATCTGTCATTTTACCATAATCTTTATTATCCGTAGAATAAAAAACATTTGCTTTTTCCATATTTACGAAGATACCTCCTGAAGTTTCATCTGTTCCTAATTATAGTCTAGCCGTGCTTTTAAGTCAAGAGGAATTTGATATTTTCTTTAATTTGTGCTAAGATATTGGCGATATATTTAAGGAGGAATTTTATATGGCTTATGATGGCTTAGTAAATTATTCTGTTGTGAATGAATTAAAAAATAAAATTGTAAATGGTAAAATAGATAAAATATATGAACCTAATTTTGATGAAATTGTGTTAGGTATTTATTCTAATGGTTCGAAATTTGCCTTAGATTTAGTAGTAAATTCTCGGGTTTTACAGAGCAAATTTAACTACAAATGCCAAGCCTAATCCAAATCAGGCACCTAATTTTTGTATGACTCTTAGAAAATATTTAATTGGCACTCATATAACAAATATATATACTAATAATTTAGAGAGAATTATCTTTATTGAATTAGAAGGATACAATAAATCTAAAGATATTTCTGCTAAAAAGCTTGTAGTTGAACTTATGGGAAGGCATAGCAATATAATTTTGGTGGATAGTGAAAATGTAATTATTGATGCTCTTAGACATTTTTCTTTGAATTCTGGCTCATATAGAAATATATTTGCCGGCGAAAAGTACGTTTTGCCTAAAGCAGATAAATTAGATTTTTTTGATGTAAACGATGCAGAAGAATTTTATAGAATAATAGAAAACAATTCTATAAAACTAAATAGCTCTAGCCTTGTGAATATTATAGCTAATACCTTTACTGGAATTAGCAAAGCTTCTATTAAAGCTATTGAGGCAGAAATACAAATTTCTGATGAGCTTACTAAAGAAAATATATTGTCTGTATTTAATTATATTTCTAAGCTTGTGCATAATTGTAGCAACAATATTTGCAAAAAGTTTGAGAATAAAAATGATTATTTTCTTATTAATAGTTCTGAAAAAGCAGACGACTTGCAAATTAACTGGTTTTTAGATGACTATTATACCAGCAAGGAAATTGATACAACTTTTACAAATTATAGAAACAGTTTGCTTAAGTTAATATTAAATAAATTGCATAAACTAAATTCTAAACTTGATTTAATAAATGAAAAAATAGCCGAGTGCAAGGATACTGATAAATATAGATTGTATGGAGAGCTTATAACCTCAAACTTATATAGAATAGATGAGCATAATGTAGAGTCAATTACTCTAGAAAATTACTATGATAATAACAGTCCAATAACTATTCCACTAGACAAGAGCATATCCCCTTCTACTAATGCAAAGAAGTTCTTTAAAAAATATCAAAAACTAAAAAATGCAAAATCAATAGTTGATGAGCAAAAACTCCATATTTTAGCAGATATAGATTATTTAGAAAGTATTGTTTATGAAATAGAGTCAGCTGATAGCGTAGCTGATATAGACGACATATATGCCGAAATTCAAGAGGAAAACTTAAGTTTAAAGAATAAGAATTCTAATAAAAAAACGGTACTTAAGAAGAAACGAGAAAACAAATTTGAACCACATATTGGTGAGCCTCTAAAGTTTGAAGTAGATGGTTTTACTGTTTTAGTTGGAAAAAATAATAAACAGAACGATTATTTGACTACCAAATTTGCAAATGATAACGATATTTGGCTTCACGTAAAAGATATGCAAGGAAGCCACGTAATTATACGAACTGAAAATAAAGAGCCTAATCAAGATACTATTAACAAATGTGCTATGCTTGCAAAGGCACATAGCAAAGCTGAGCAGTCTTCAAATGTTACAGTTGACTATACTTTAGTAAAGTATGTAAAAAAGCCTTCTGGAAGCAAACCTGGTATGGTTATATACACTCATGAGAAAAGTGTTACTGTTAAGTAAGTTTACTTTTTTGTTAACGATGCCTACTCTTCATATATTCTATTATTTAAGTATTTACTTTAATTAGAAAAGGTGTTATAATAATATTATGTTACCAAATAGTAACAAAAAAAATTTTTGGAGGAAATACTACATGTCTACCACGAATAAGAAAGAAATCCAACTGATTACCAATGAGTTCCGTCCCCTTGAAGAGCGGTACTTGGATCACGACTTTGTCATGGTGCAGATTCCGTTGTCGTACGATTTCTTTGACGATGGATTACGTCGTCGAATGAATGATGCGTGGAACAGCGAGCAGATTCTGCCCAGTATCCCTGCATTTGCCAGGGTTAATGCTTTCATCGAAAGCATCAAAGAAATTTGCCCCTTGCTCAGCATGATGAGGGGCAAGAGCAAGGCAGACGGAACATACATCGTCGTGAACATCGCACGACGGGAAGCCAATAAAGGCTCTCGTTTGGAACAGTTGGAAGACTTAATTGTTGCATATAACAATTAAGTTCTACTCCTCTATGGGTCCTCGCCTCACTGGCGAGGGCCTTACTTGTTGTATAGGATAAGTCACACACTTTCCTTATTAAATTTAGACACTTTAATTTTAAATATACTAATAAATCTATTTACTTTTTTATAAAAAGTGCTATAATAAATAGTATGCTATTAAATTTAGCAAATAATAAAAAACAGGAGCGAAAAAAATGTTTGAACAAAAAGGTATCAATGAATTCCGGACAGAAAATGGCACTCTGAAATATTGGATTGATCCCAATTTTCCTTCTACCACTCATCTTATGTTGGAGATTCCCCTTAAGGACTTTGACTATAATGATGAGGAACTTAGGAGTGAAGTGTTACAGTCTTGGTCAAGTACGAAGCACTTTCCTAGTCGCTTCGTGGCGATGAACAAATTCATTGACCAGATTGAGGAAATCTGCCTTTCGAGTCAGTTCTTCTTGAATGCCACCAAAAAAGATGATGGCTATCAAGAGCCCAAATGCGTTTTTGTTTTTACTAAACGCCGTGGGGCAAAAGTAGTCGAACTACTTAAAAATTTGATTTCGTTCTAAGGCTTTTCCCCTAGCTCCAAGAAGGCTCTCGTCATACTGGCGAGGGTCTTTTTTTAGATTGATAACTCTCTTTTCTAAATATTTATTACTATTTTATCTGTAATTAACATAATTTTCAATACCTATTTACTTTTATTGGAAAAAGTGGTATAATATAAAGTGCACTACAAAAATGTAGTATTTATTAAAAAAACGGAGGTTCAAACATTATGGAAAAATTTGCTAACAGCAAAAACATTCGGCTAATTGTTTTCAGAGACATTGTCTCTGAGGAGTTTGTTCACATTTTTGTGGATTGCTCCATTACCTCGCCCATAAGTGGTAAGTTGAGTCATTCTGTCAATGAACTTTGGCAGAGCGAGCACAGGCTCCCTGAAGTCTACAAGGACGTGCAGGGAATTCTGGAAGAAATCCAGAAAATTGTCAAGGTGCGTGGTATTACCTTGCATTATGACAATGCTATGCTCGGGAATTTCATCCGTTTTGTAGCCCAGACGAGTAACAAAGATGGCGAGGTTGACAAGCTCACGAAGCTGTTGATGTAAGACCTCAAAAAGGCGCTCACCGTAATGGTGGGCGCCTCACTTATTGTATTTGTGACTATCTATAATTTACAACTTACATAAATCTTCTACTACATAGCTTCTTCATATAGTTTAATAAAGTCTTCTCTTGTTACTTCTCTTGGATTTCCTGGTTTGCAAGGATCTTCCATTGCTTTGTCAGCAAGCATTGGTATATCTTCTGCCTTTCCTCCAACCTCACCTACAGTTTGAGTTATTCCAACTTTTTCTGATAAATCTTTTATTTTCTCACAGAAAGTTTTTATAACTTCTTCTTTAGTAAATCTTGTAGCATCTGTATGGAAAGCCTGAGTTAAAATTTCTCTATATTCCTCATAGCTTGTCTCTCCATTAAATTTCATAACTGTTGGAAGAAGTATTGCATTTGCTAAACCGTGAGGTGTGTCATATACAGCACCTAATTGGTGTGCCATAGAGTGGACTATACCAAGGCCAACATTTGAGAATGCCATACCTGCTATATATTGGCCAAGCCCCATATTATTTATTGCTTCTTGGTCTTTTTCATTTACAGCTTTCTCTAAGTTATCATATATTAGTTGAATTGCTTTCATAGAAAACATTTGAGACATTGTATTTCTATTTTTTGTTATATATCCTTCTATTGCATGTGTTAAAGCATCCATTCCTGTTGATGCAGCAATAGATTTTGGCATTGAAGCCATAAGTTCTGTATCAACTATTGCAATAATTGGAATGTCGTGTTCATCAACGCAAACCATTTTTATTTCTCTTTCAGGGTCTGTTATAACATAATTTATAGTAACTTCTGCAGCTGTTCCAGCTGTTGTTGGAAGTGCTATAATTGGTAATCCTTTATTTTTTGTATTAGATGCACCATTTAAAGAAACTACATCTGCTCTATCAGGGTTTGTCATAATTATTGAAATTGCTTTTGCAGTATCTATACTTGAACCTCCACCTACTGCAACAATTAAATCTGCACCAATTTCTTTGCACATTGCTATACCTGCATTTACATTTGCGATTGGTGGGTTTGGAAGTACATCATGATATACTCCATATTCAATTTTTGCTTCATCTAATATATCTGTTACTTTTTTGCTAACTCCTACTTCATATAAAGATTTGTCTGTAACTACTAAAACTTTTTTAAATCCTCTATTTTTAATCTCATCTGCAAGAACACTTCTTGCACCTTCTCCAAAATAAGATGTTTCATTTAAAACAAATTTTGTAACTGCCATTTTAATTTCCTCCTATTAAATTAACTTTTATTCTTGGCAAAACAATATATTTTAGAAAAAAGAAATTAAACATGGAATTGAAAGTAATTTGAGTATAGAGTTTGTTTTGAAATTTTAATAGGGAATCTCACACACTTGTGAGGGCGCTATCAAAATTTCAAATATAAACTCTACGAAAATTAGCTTGAACGACATGTTAATTGAATTTTTTCTAAAAGTATTGTTTTTATTTTTCCTTAGTTGTGGACAAAAGGCAGTAGTCCCTTTTGTCCACGATTATTAAAGTATGTTCTTCAAAATAATTGTCTTAATTCTACTCATTTCTTGAAGTGTTGTTAAAACACCTTCATTTCCTATGCCACTGTGTTTCCATCCACCAAATGGCATTTCGAATGAACGATAGAAGCTTGCACCATTTACTATTGCTCCACCACATTCTAGTCTATCTGCAATTTTCATTCCTAAAGAATAATCTTTAGTTATTACACATCCACATAAACCATAAGATGATTGGTTTGCAATTTCTATAGCTTCGTCCACTGTATCAAATCCTATAACAGAAATAACTGGTCCAAAGATTTCCATATCTTTGCTGACTTCCATATCTTTTGTTACATTATCTAATATTGTTGGATAGTA
>CALXVA010000041.1 GCA_944391835.1 uncultured Clostridia bacterium
TCCAAGAATTCATTAACACTTCTTGCAAATTCTTCCATTGTGAAGGTATTTTCTCTTTCCACTAAATCTTCTATATAGTCAAAATAACCTGAAACTGCTCTCTCTAGTCTTTTTATTTGTTTTTCTTCTAAATAGTTTTTTGCTATCATTACGTCTGATTTTAAAATTCTTCCGTCTGGTGAATTTTTCCATGTTGTTAATCCCATATTTTCTTTCGTATGATCTGCTTTTTGATATATGATTTCTGCTGCTGTGTTTCCTGTTATTGCATAATGGAATTTATTTTGTATCATAGCATAAAATTTCTTTGTAATTTCTGAATCTTTATCATAATCAATACTGCATTCTGCAAATATATCTGTTATCTGTTGCCAAATTCTTCTTTCGCTTGTTCTAATTGAACGAATACGTTCTAAAAGTTCTTTAAAATAGTCTTTTCCAAATTTAGGTCCATTTTTTAATAATTCATCATTTAAAACAAAACCTTTTTTTATGTATTCTTTTAATGTATTCGTTGCCCAAATTCTAAAATCAGTTGCCTCTTTTGAGTTTACCCTATATCCAACAGCTATTATTGCATCTAAACTATAAAAAGTTAATTCTCTTGAAACTTTTCTGCTTCCCTCATTTTGAACTGTTCGAATTTTTCGAATAGTTCGATTTTCTTCTAATTCATGAGTTTCAAAAATTTCTTTCAAATGATAATTTATAGTATTTACTTCAACATTAAATAATTTTGACATGGATTTTTGAGTTAACCAAAAATCTTCATTATCATATAATACTTCTACAGATATATTTTCATTTTTCTGACTTTGATATATAATTAAATCTCTTAAATCTTCTAATTTGCTCATTTTTCACACTCCTTTCTTAAAATTGTTTCATTCTATAGATTCCACGTTTATTAAATCCTCTCATAGTTGGATATTCTTTTTCCATAAATTCCGCCAATTTTTCTACAATTTTATCTCCTCAATTATTATCATTAACTTTTTCACTAATATACTTGCCAAAATACCAATATAAAGAAAATTACTATTTAGCTTTTATTTTCTATAATTTTTTCTAATTCTTTCATTGATTTATTAATATACTTTCTATTAATACCTATAATTGGTATCTCTAAATCTTTTATCTTATTATAAAGTTTATCCATAAACAAGCCTTTTCTTTTTTCCATTCCATGATTTGTATAAATATAATTTACACAACATGATGGAGACTGTTCAATTCCTAAAATTGCAATTACATTATAGTTACTTTTGCATATCATATGAACTTGTTTCGAAACCTCGTCAGCTAAAACCTCACAATGTTCATTAAACTCTTTTGTATTATATTTGCTTATTCCATTTGGCTTCCTAATTAAAGAATCCTTAAATAAAGCTTCTGCACATGGCATTTGTATTATATTAATGTCGTTATCTATTAATAACTGCACGATTGGTTTTATTGAAGATTTCCATTCATATTTTACTATTCCTTGTGCCTGATATGCTTGTGCTATTAGGCAAAATGGAATAAATACAAACTTTTTACTCCTATTACTCATATAAAATCTCCGTTTATTATTAAATTTTTATATCTTTTAAGTATTTCTTTAGCTTTCTGTTTCAAGTATTTTTCATAAACATTAACTGTAGCCATAAGTATATCCTCATTTTTATCTAGAATAGGCACTCCAAGTAAACATTGTGGTTCTAAAGTTTTAGGTACAATCCCTCTTAATAACAATTCATTTTTCAATTTCCAGTCATCCATTTCATTTTCTAATGGGAAATTTATACTTATATTATTTTCAGTAAATAATTTTTCAAACTTATTTAACATTTCTTTTTGTTCTATTGCAAATAATTGACTTCTTCTAGCTCCATCAAAAACTTTTCTTATATTGTATTGATTGCATAATATTATGCTAGCTATATACATACTTAATCTACATGCTAAGCAATTAAATTGTGAAATTGTAATATCTCCATAGTTTTCTTTTATATAACTGCTTGTATAATTATAAAATGGATATATAAATTCTCTAAAAAAGCCAGCAATGTTTTTGATTCCTATATTTTCTATTTTTGCACTACCATATTTTTTTATTAATCTTTCTATTGTGTTATTTACATTTTCTGCCTTAAGTCCACATCCATTTTCATAAGTTACTAAATAAAGTTTATAATTACTATCTAACAGTCTTAAAGCAACAACTAAAGAATCTTTGCCTCCTGAAAATAATACTAGAGATTTTTCCTCATCTTCCATTAATTTTTCTCCTTTTACTAATATTACTTCTATAAATTAAATATTTCTGAATAAATTTATTTGTCTAAATTCTCTATCTTCCATACAAATTACTAGTTATCTTTTTATTTCTTCTTCAAATCTTTTGAATAATATATCATATCAGTACAAATTAGCTCTCCATCTTTAATTTCTTCATCATAATTATCTATAAAATAATTTTTTATTGTTTTCTCATATTTATCAAATCCTTGCTTAACATAGAAAGGTATGTTATTTTCTGTTGTTCCTACAATCATCTTATCATATTTTTGTTTATAGTTTCCACATAAGTGCTTTAGCAATCTTTTTGCATAACCTTTATTCCTATATTCTTTTTTTGTAACTAAATTTTTTAATTCTAATGTTTTATTATCAATGTGCAAAATTACTGTCAAAGAAATAATCTCATCATTTAATTTTAATCCATACACATCAGAATCGTTCAAATACTTCATAATACTAGTTTTTGATGGATCTGCCTCTAACAGCATATCTATGTAATCTTCTTTATTTTCTATTCTTTTTACCTGTGGTTTTTCTTCTTTATCAATCTTTAAATCCGTTGGTATAACTGGTTTTTCTTTATTGGGGTTATAATATCTAATTTCCTCTGAACTCATCCTATTTAACTGTCAAAATTTGCGTACCCTGACATTACTCCTTAAATTGCTTGATAATACTGCATTTAGCGCCTATTGTAGGTGTCAAAGTCGCATATTTGAGCATATTTCAAAAGTTCATGTTTTCCTTTATATATAAAAGTTTTCTTGTTTTTGCGGTTATAATATATAACCTCTTATTGTTTATTTTCTCTTTTGTTTAGCTTTTTAGTATTTAATAAAAGTTCATCAAAATCTGATACATAAATTCTATCTTGTATTATTCTATATTTTTCGAATTCTGTTTCTGCATGAAGTTTTGCCATCTCTGCTGAAATTTTTCCGTTGTCTTTTAAAACTTCATGATCCCATAATTTTAAAAATCCATTTAATCTTTCTTCCCAATCTGCCATTGTCATTGGAATATGTCTCATTGCTTGCATTTCTGCTAAATCTAAATACGCAGATACCATTCTTTCTAATTGACCTATTTCAGTTTCTGATAAATAATTTTTAGCAATAACAACATCATATTTATGTATTTTACTATCAGGAGCGCCTTCCCATGACGTTAATCCCATATGTTCTTTTTTATGGTCTGCTCTATTGTATATGATTTCTGCTGCTGTATTTCCGCGATACTGCATAATGAAGTTTATTTTGAACACTAGTAAAAAATCTAATTGTTGCTTTTGCAGTTTTATCATAATCTATTGAAGTTGCATATATATCAGTAATTTTTTGATAGAATTTTCTTTCTGACATTCTTATTTCTCTTATTCGTTCTAATTGCTCTTCAAAATATTTTTCTGTTAGGATGGAACCTCCATTTTCCAAACGTTCATCATCCATTACCCAACCTTTTATAGTGTAATCTTTTACGATTTGATTTGCCCACTTTCTAAATTGCACTGCCCTTTCATTATTAACTTTAAAACCAACGGCTATTATCATTTGTAAATTATAATGAGCAACATTCCTCGAAACTTCTCTGTTGCCTTCTTTTTGAACTATTAGGAAATTCCTAATAGTTGAATTTTTTTCAAGTTCATTATCTTTATATATATTTGAAATGTGTTCATTTATTGTTGCCACATTTACTCCATATAAAGTTGCAAGCATTTTTTGAGTCAGCCATATATTTTCATCTTCATATCTAACTTCAATCGATTCCGGATTGTCTCCTATTGCTGCTACATAAGTTAAATATTCAGCTGCACTGGAACGAATTGTAATTTCACCTTTCTTTCTATTCATTCAATATCACTCCATTCCATTTAATTTTTATAAATTATATATCTGATGATGAGACAATTTAATTTATATTTAAACTTATCTACATAACTTGTAATTTATTGTTCACTTTTCCTATTTTTTATCCAGTATCTCAAATAAGTATATCCATCATCTTTATTAGTATAAGTATTTTCAAAAATACCACCATTTTTTTCAATTACTTTTTTAGATGCAAAATTAAAGTCTTTACAAGTAATTAAGATGTTATCTATACTTGTATTTGCAAATTTTTCTAATGCTAATTTTAACATTTCACTTGCGTATCCTTTTCCTCTTTGACTTGGTCTTATGCTATAACCAATTAATCCACCAAAAGTCATAAGAATCGGAACTTGTTTCCACCTAATTCCAATACAACCAACTATTTCATTGTTATCATTTATCGCTAAATATAATGTATGTGGTGAATATGATTCTGGTAAATTTTCTTCATGCTTATTCTGCTCTAAATCTTCAATCCATTCATCGAAACTTAATTTTTCGATTTTTTCAAAGTCTCTTATTCCTTCAAACCTATCTATTCCTGGTATTAGTTTACTTAACATGTATTCTTCATACATTTCCATAATTTTTTCTTTATCTTGTCTTGTAACTTCTCTTAATTTCATGTTTTTCCTCCAATATTAATGACAACTTACTAATTATCTTTCATTTTTTCTTTAAATCTTTTGAATAATATATCATATCAGTACAAATTAAATCTCCGTCTTTAAATTCTTCATCATAATTATCTATAAAATAGTTCTTTATTGTTTTCTCATATTTATCAAATCCTTGCTTAACATAGAAAGGTATGTTATTTTCTGTTGTTCCTACAATCATCTTATCATATTTTTGTTTATAGTTTCCACATAAGTGCTTTAGCAATCTTTTTGCATAACCTTTATTTCTATATTCTTTTTTTGTAACTAAATTTTTTAATTCTAATGTTTTATTATCAATGTGCAAAATTACTGCCAAAGAAATAATCTCATCATTTAATTTTAATCCATACACATCAGAATCGTTCAAATACTTCATAATACTATCTTTTGACGGATCTGCCTCTAATAACATATCTATATAATCTTCTTTATTCTCTATTCTTTTAACCTGAGGTTTTTCTTCTTTAATATCCTTCAAATTCATTGGTATATCTGGCTTTGCTTGATTGCGGTTATAATATCTAATTTCCTCTGAAAATATACATCCACAATATTTTTGCATATACAAGCCAATTTCTCTTGCTTTTGCTTGTCCTTCTCTGAAACCTACTCTAAAGTCTCTATATAAAAATTTTAAGCCATATTTTGTGGCGATTTCTTCACATACTGCTTTTAGCTCTTCGTGCTTTTGGTATGGACTTACTAAAAGAGTGGTTGTAATAGTGTCATATCCATTTTCTTTAGCATATTTTGCAGTTTGCTCTATACGTACTCTATAGCAATAATTTACGCATCTATTTTTTAAATCACAAATTACATTCTTACAAAATTCGTCCAAACCATAATTTTCTTCAAAAATAGCATTTACTCCAATAGATGTTGTATATTCTTTTAAGCAATCTCGCCTTGCTTTATATTCCATATATGGATGTATGTTTGGATTATACCAATATACCGTTGGTTCTATTCCTTCCTTTCGTAAAGAGTCTATGCAGTAGACACTGCAAGGTGCACAACAAGTATGCATTAGTAATTTCATTTTACTTCATTTCCTTTCTGATTTTCTGTTATTTCTACTTCTTCTGTTTTATTTGAATTATCACCTTTTATGCTAAATAGCTTTAGTAAAAAAGTACCTGTTCCCATATAAAATACAATTAAATTTCTCCAAGTAAACCAGAAGTGAAACCATGTATGATTCACCATAACTAAAAACCACGCTATTGGCATAAATGATATTATTAAATATGGAACTGCTGATTTAATGTTTAAAGTTAGGTTTTTATGATTTTTGATTATGTAATAAATAACATACACAACTAAGATAGCAAAGAATTTACTGGTGTTTTTCAATGCCCATATCCAATTATTTAATAACCCCTCATACCATGCTAAATTTTCAGAGCTACTTCCTTGCGAACGGAAAATAAATTGTACTATTGATTTATGCATTAAATTTCTATCATATAATATGTCCACAATAATCCATTTTGCTAAATTTGTTGCTATCCAACCTATTCCCCAGAGTAAAGTATTTACTATTATAAATTTAATTGTTTCTTTTAATGACATTTGTTCTTTTTCCTGTTTTAATAGTAAATATATTATCATAGGAACTCCTAGAGTAATTATAGGATGTGTTAGTAAATCAAAATAACATGTTACCATTCCTATTACGAAGAAATATAATCCTATATTTTTTATTTTTTCAGATCTAATGCAAATAACTATAGAACTAATCATGCAAATTATAAACATCATTAATCCCTGTAACGTAAAGCCCATTAAAAAATATTCTGAAGCTAATAATGCTAAAATTACAACAAAACAATATTTAAAACTGACTTTTTTATACAATAACATCAACAAAATCATTGCTAACAGTGCAAGTATAGCTACCATAATTTCTCTAATTTCATTAAAGTTAAAAAATATTAGTAGTGGTCTTAATAAAGCAACATATCCATGCCAGTATCTCGCATATTCATAGCATTCTGTTATATCGTTATTCACAGTATGTATTAGTTGTTCTTGTATAATATAATTTTCTTTTGGTTCTATTTCAGTTTCTACGTTTAAGTCCTCATATACAGTTTGCTCTTTTTCTGGTAAATAGTTCCTTCTTCCAAGCAGAGCGGATTCTAGTACATTATTTGGATCCATAGAATAGGCATTATTAACCATTAGAGTATCTGTATCATTATCAAATAATGTATTTAATACCTTAGCTGGATTTCCTAGTTTTAATAGTATCGCAGCACTCTCCTCAGTATTTTTTTGTATCCAATCTCTTAGGAATACAGAGCTTAACACCAATGCTAATATGAAAATTGCTATTAATACTATAAATACAATAATGTATTTTAATGTTTTTTTCATTTTTAGTTTTCCTCTTTTATTTTTCCTTTAATTGTTTTACTGTTTTTTCTTTTAATATATTGCCAGCAACTATTAATATACAGATTATAGATATAATAAATAATCTATAGGTAAATGTCATATGAGTATATGAATGTTGTTTTATTACCAAATACCAGATTATTGGGAAAAAGAATATAATTATGTAAGGAAAACATTTTTTTATATTTTCTTTAAAATCTATATCCTTTTTGTGATTTTTAATTAACATCGCAATTAAATATAAAATTGCAATTGTCAATATTGCAAAAATTACATTATTCGATAAATACTCCATATTTCTCTTTATAACATCTACAGGAGAAAATATCGCTTTACCATTATATGTAGGTAATTCACTTCTAAATAGAGCCTGTTCAATAGCTTGTGAAATTATAGGTCTTCCATAAAGAATTTCTGTTATTATCCATTTGCTTATCCATGTAAATCCATATCCCAACGACCAAGATATTCCTATTTTTATAATGTCTATTATGTACTCTTTTATATTTGCATTTTCTTCCTGTTTTTGAATTATTAAAAAATATGTTATTGCTGTAATTCCTAATGTTACTAGTGGGGCAGTTAGCAAATCAATAAAATTAGAAATAGAACCTACTACAAAAAAGAAAATTCCGATGTTTTTCTTGGTATTTTTCTTTAGTAGCAAAATTATTGAACTAGTAAATGCTACTAAAAATATTAAACATTCATTTATTGAGTTTGTAACAATAAATATGCTTATAGATAGTAGTCCTATTGCATATATTATTCCACTTAATATATTTATTTTTTTGCAAATTAGAACTATAAGGCTTATTATGCTAATTGTTGTTAAAATAAATAGAACTATTCTTATTCCACTATAATTAAAAATTGCAAGCAATGGTCTTAATATTGTCAAATATCCATGCCAATATCTAGCATACTCATACGAATCTTCTATATTATCTCCATGCATTAAGCCATACAATTCTTTAGTTTGATATAAATCTCCATTCTCTTTGTTTATATATTTCTCATTTGCACCTAAATTATATTGACTATCTGGATAAACCACTTTTGTTTGTCCTGGTATATAATTTTTTCTAGCAAGTAATGCTGATTCTAATGGTTTTGCATTATCTATTGAATATGCTGTATTTATCATTAGTGCATCTGTGAATGTGAAAATACTTTCTGTTTTATATCCTAAGTTATAAAATACTCGTTCTCCCTCTTCGTTTAATGTTTCCGAGCTTTCTCTTACATTTTTCTCTAATGCTGATGATGGAATTATACCAGAAACTGTTAATAATATTAAATACATCCCAATTAAAATTATAAATACTAGAACATATTTAATGAATACCATTATAATATTCTTTACCTTTTTCTTCATATAGTTTAATCTCCCCTTTTTCCATTTGTTAACTTTTATAGTTATTAAAAACTACATTGTTCATATTCATCATTTCCATTATCTCCATCATATTTTATACCAATGTGTTTATATGCTGCTGGAAGTGCTATTCTTCCCCTTACAGTTCTAGAGATAAATCCTATTTGTATTAAATATGGCTCGTACACATCCTCTATAGTATCTACTTCTTCCCCTAAAGTAGTTGCTATGGTCTCTATTCCTACAGGCCTTCCTCTATATTTTACAATTAAAGTTTCTAATATTCTTCTATCTATTTCATCTAGACCTAAATCATCTATTTCTAGTTTATTTAGTGCAATTTTGGTAATCTTTAAAGTTATATTTCCATCTCCTAAAACTGCTGCATAGTCTCTTACTCTTTTTAAAAGTCTGTTTGCAATTCTTGGTGTTCCTCTCGATCTTCTTGCTATTTCCATAGCTGAATCATTGTCTATATTTATTTCCAAAATATTTGAAGATCTTTTTATTATTGTTGTTAAATCTTCTGTATTGTATAATTCTAATCTATGTACAATACCAAACCTATCTCTAAGAGGTGTTGACAACGAACCTGCTTTTGTAGTTGCACCTATCAATGTAAACTTAGGCAAATCTAATCTTATGGACCTTGCACTTGGTCCTTTACCTATTATAATATCCAAAGTATAATCTTCTAGAGCTGGATATAATATTTCTTCCACGCTTTTATTTAGTCTATGTATTTCATCTATAAATAATACATCAAATTCAGACAAATTAGTAAGCAACGCAGCCAAATCTCCTGGTTTACTTATTGCTGGACCAGAAGTTATTTTTATATTAGAGTTCATTTCGTTTGAAATAATACTAGCAAGTGTTGTTTTTCCAAGTCCAGGAGGTCCATATAACAATACGTGGTCTAGTGGTTCTCCTCTTTTTTTAGCTGCTTCTATATATACCTTCATGTTTTCCTTTACTTTATCTTGTCCAATATATTCAGCTAGAGTTTTTGGTCTTAAAGAATTTTCTAACCTTTCTTCATTTATATCGTTAAGTTCTGGGCTTATTATTCGTTCCTCGTCCAATAGTTTTCCTTCCCTTCTGTAATTTATACTTTACTTTTATTATTTAACTACATATTGTAATTTCTTATATGTTTTATCAAAAGATTTTAATCCTGCTTTCGTATATGCTTTTCATCAATATTATCGTCTTTTTTTAAATCGTCATCACTCATCAGTTTTGTTACATCTTTATATCCTATTGCAACTATTGCAATAATTAGTATTGCAAATGATAAAGCTTTCCATATACCACTTTCAAGTAATATTACTGCAAACATGCCTAAAATTGCAGTTATTCCGTACATTATAAGAACTGCTTGTTTTTGTGTATACCCCTTTGCCATAAGTTTGTGATGTAGATGCCCTTTATCTGGCTTGAATACTGCTTTAATGGATTTTCCTTTTATTAGTCTTCTAAATATTGCAAAAAGTGTGTCAAATATTGGCATAGCAAGTATTATGATTGGAGCTATTAAAACTAGTGCAGTATATGTTTTTGCCACACCTAATATTGAAATTATAGCTAGGGCAAATCCCATAAAGTTAGAACCAGTATCACCTATAAAGGTTTTAGCTGGACTAAAGTTAAATGGTAAAAAGCCAACTAATGCACCAGCAAGTGCAGTAATTAACACTATGGCAATTAGTGGTGATCCGTTTAGTGCAAATACCATTAGTAATGATAAACATGATATTAAAGTTACACCAGATGACAAACCATCTAAACCGTCAATTAGATTTATGGCATTTGTTATGCCCACAATCCAACAAACGGTTAGGATATATGAGAATATATCTCCCATTATTATTTTTCCCTCTGTAAATGGAATAGATATATTTTCTATTCTTACTCCACATGCTACAACTATAATTGAGGCTATAATTTGTGCAGTAAGTTTTATCCAACTTGGCACCCCTTTTACATCATCTATATAACATACTAACCCTAAAACTAGAACTCCTAAAAAGAATCCTATCATTTTCAAATAATAGTTTTCTTCTCCAAATAGGTTTAGTTTTCCCTCTATTGATGTAGTAATAAATAAGTAAATTATTGATACTACAAAACCTGCAATTACTGCAACACCGCCTAGTCTTGGCATTGGTTTTTTATTTACACGTCTATCGTTTGGTATATCTATTGCTCCTACTTTTTTTGCAAGTCTCATTGTGTGTGGTGTAACTACAAAAGTAGTTATAAATGCAAGTAGAAACGCTATTGCTATGTCTCCCCACATATTTTAATTCCTTTCTGTCCTTATAATTTTTTGTTTTATTGATTTTATAATTTTATAATTTCTATATATTTTTATATATTGACTTTATTCTATAATCTCTACATTATATCCAATAAATAATCCATTTTCTATTACACCTGGAATAGCTTTAATATCTTTTTCTAATTTTTCTGTAATAGTGTTGAATTTAACGTCTAATATTAAATTTCCATTTTCAGTTATTATTGGTCCTGCTTTATTAATAGCTTGTCTTAACACTATTTCTTCTGCCTCTAATTTTATAAGTTCGTCTTTTACATAGTTAATTGCATCTGGATAAATTTCTACAGGCACTTTAGTTTTTTCTCCTAAGTTATTTACTCTTTTACTACTATCTATCAAAATATATGTAATTGGTGAATTAGCAATGTTTAGTTTTTCCTTAAACATTGCTCCACCCTTTCCTTTTATAAGCCAATTATTTTTATCCACTTCATCTGCTCCATCAAAAGACCAGTCTGGCTTCTTTTCGCTTAAGGTTGTAGTTGGAATTGCTAAATATGCACAAAGCATTTTTATTTCAAACGAAGTTGGAATTGCTATTATGTGCAAATTTTCTTTTTTTATTCTATCTGCTATTGCGATTGTTGCTAAATACGAAGTGCTACCAGAGCCAAAACCAATTATCTGATTATTATTAACTTTTTTTGATATTATTTCAGCTACTCTCTTTTTTTCTTCTAAATGTTCGATGTTGTCCGTTCTTATTTTTTCCAATAATTCTTTATCCCAATTCATAAGCTTTCCTCACTTTCACTTGTTGCATTACTTTATTATTCAATGTAACTTTTTTCGTCTTTTTTTTCAAACTTATGTAGAATTATATCATTATATTTTTAGTTAGTAAACCTTATTTTAGAAGATTTTTTAAACTTTATAAGCTACTAAATTTGGTTTTTATAGATTATTTTAAATTTGATTTTATAATAGGTTAGAGTAGGCTTATAAAGCGCCTATGTTAATCTATAAAACCAAAATCCAGTGGCCTATAAAGTTTAATTAATCGCAAAATTTATTCCTCTAGCGACAATATCTTTCATCTTTTCAATTAAGCTATCTATTTCCTTTGGTGTTACTATAAAATTGTATTCTTCAGGAGCTAAAATTTCTTTAATTATTTGGTACTTGTCTTCTTCTTGAAGTTTATTTAAAAAATCATTTGATTCTCCATTTTCTTGTGCTTTTTTAATAAATAAAGTTAAACTATCTGCCGCTATAGTTGCTGCTTCTACAACTGTTGGAATTCCCATTGCTATTACAGGTATACCTAATGTATTTTCAGTAAGTTCTTTTCTTGCGTTTCCCACACCAGCTCCAGGAACTATTCCTGTATCTGCTAGCTGAACGGAACTACTTATTCTTTCTATATTTCTTGAAGCAAGAGCATCAATTATTATTACTAATTTGGGTTTAACATTATCTATAATTCCTTTTAAAATTTCCATAGTTTCTATTCCAGTTGTTCCAAGCACTCCAGGAGAAATTGCACTTACTTCTCTAGTATTTTTATCTAAAACTTCTGGCATGTATTCTAGTAGATGTCTTGTAATATCAACTTCGTTAATTACTTTTGGTCCTAATGAGTCTGGTGTTACATATATATTTCCAAGCCCCACAATAAGTATAGAATCTTTTTCTGCTATGTGTTTTTCAAGTAAAGCCTTCAATTCTTTTGTAACAACTTCTGATGTTTTTTGTATTTCTTCTTCATTTGCTATTTTTAAATTTTTTACATCTACTGTAATATAATTACCTTTCTTTTTTCCAATAGCCTCCTCTCCTTTTTCATTTGTTATTTTTACTCTAGATACTAATATGTTATCATCTATCTTTTCTTCTTCTGTTTCAATTCCTTCAATATCATTTTTTAAATTATGTGCTTTATTATATAAATCTCTTCTTTCTAATGCCAAGTCTGTTCTAAAATTATACATAATACTTCGTATGATATATTTAATAACTTAAATAACCATACACTCCTTTCTTTAAACATTTATTAAAAATCTTTATTATTTTTGTATAAAAATTTAATTTTATACATTTTTTTATAACTATATTTTATATCTAATATAATTATTGACCACTGCTTTTTACAGTAGTATAATAACTATATCCGTTTTATAACTAAATCATTTTGGAGGAATTATGTTATGCTTCTAAAGTATAGTCTCAGAAGAACCGGCATTATGACATATAGCAAAGTAGAATATGATAGCAAGGATACCTTTTTTTATGTTATAGTCGATTCGGAATTTCTTTACGAATCTCGCATTTGGTTAAACTACTTGAATCCTTCTATAACATATATAGGTGATTGGGGGCTTGAAATTGACTCTAAATGTTTCATTCAGTTGACAAATAACCCAAATTCAACTTTCTTCGATTTAATTCTCAATTCTAAAAATGCAAAAATTTTTAGAAATAGAAAAACTGCTGAAGCTTTTGCAAAAGAGCATAATTTTCCTTGGACTCCAATAAAAACTCGGAGAGGACTGCGTTATGTAATTATAACTAATCCTCCTAAGTGTTGTACTTTGGAGGCAATTATATATAAGGAGCCTAACAATCCATTTGTTTAGCCCCTTTACAAAATGATTTAGGGGGTACTCATAAATTCGAGTACCCCCCTTTTTTGTCTAAAGAAAACCCCCTGTTTTACAGGGGGTTCTAAAAGCTTCTAGCTATGGGTGTAAAAATTCCCCCTTTTTGATAT
>CALXVA010000042.1 GCA_944391835.1 uncultured Clostridia bacterium
AAAAAAGCCAAAAGTTTACAATCCAAGATTTAAACAATCCGAAAATCTAAATACTCCGTAAGGTACAAAAATATATACAAAACAGAATAACTAACAATAAAAAGTAATGAATAAAATAGGAGGTAAAATGTTAGAATTAAAGGATATTTGTTTTTCAAGAGATAATAAAAATATCTTAAGAAACGTAAATTTAAAAATAGATAACAACAAAATGATTGTTATAACAGGACCAAATGGTTCAGGAAAATCAACACTTGCAAAAATTATTATGGGAATCGAAAACCCAGATTCGGGAAAAATAATTTTTGATGGAAAAGACATAACACAATTATCAATAACAGAAAGAGCAAAGATGGGAATAGGCTTTGCATTTCAGCAACCAGTAAGATTTAAAGGTTTAACGGTAAGAGATTTAATAGAAATATCTGCAGGCAATAGTATTAAGGTGTGTGATGCTTGCGATGTTTTAGCAGATGTAGGTTTATGTGCACAAGAATATTTAAATAGAGAAGTAAATAGTGGACTATCTGGTGGAGAATTAAAAAGAATAGAAATTGCAATGCTTGCAGCTAAGAAATCAAAGCTTACAATATTTGATGAGCCAGAAGCAGGAATTGACTTATGGAGTTTTAACAATCTAATATCAGTATTTGAAAAAATGCATGATGACATACATGGCTCAATAGTTATTATTTCACATCAAGAAAGAATATTAAACATTGCAGACGAGATAGTATTAGTTACAAATGGTAAAGTAGAAAAACATGGACCAAGAGAAGAAATATTACCACAAATATTTAATAAAGTAAAACCATGCCATAAATTAGAAAAAAATGAAAAATGCAGCGAAGGGAGGGCTTAAAGATGGATAAAATAGAAAAAAACTTATTAAAACAAATAGCAGACATAGAAAAAACACCAATGGGTGCATACAATATTAGAGAAAACGGAAAATTAGCAGGTAGAAACACAACTGCAAATATAGATATTGTAACCAAAAAGGACAAACCAGGAATAGATATAATAATAAAACCTAACACTAAAAATGAAAGTGTACACATACCAGTAATTTTAACACAAGGTGGATTAAACGATTTAGTATATAACGACTTCTACATAGGAGAAAATGCAGATGTAGTAATTGTTGCAGGATGTGGAATACATAATAGCACTTGTGACACTGCAGAGCATGATGGAATACACACATTCCACCTAGCAAAGGGAGCTAAAATTAAGTATATAGAAAAACATTATGGTGAGGGAGAAGGAACAGGAGACAGAATTTTAAACCCTCAAACTATAATAAACTTAGACGAAAATGCATCAATGGAGATGGAATCTGTGCAAATTAAGGGAGTTACATCTACAATAAGAGAAACCTTCGCAAATATGGCTAAAGGAAGTAGCTTAGTAATTTCAGAAAGAATAATGACAACAGGAAAGCAAACTGCAAAAACAGTATTTGATGTAAACTTAAATGGAGAAGACTCGAGTGTACATGTAGCATCTAGGTCTGTAGCAGAAGATGACTCTTTACAAGAATTTATATCGAACGTAAAAGGAAATACAAAATGTTTTGGACATGTAGAATGTGACGCGATAATAATGGGAAACGGAAGAGTTATATCAGACCCAAAAATAGAAGCAAACAATGTAGATGCAAGCTTAATACACGAAGCAGCAATAGGAAAAATTGCAGGAGAACAACTAATAAAACTTATGACACTAGGCTTAACAGAAAAAGAAGCAGAAGAACAAATAATTAATGGCTTCTTGAAATAAGAAAATAACGTAGACAAAAGGGACTACTTCCTTTTGTCTACGGTTATACATGCTCTTATTGCATTAGTCAGCCAAAAAGTAATACAATATTTATTTTCACTAATACTATTGTTATACAATTCATCTGGGCAAATATCTGTACCATCAATCTTGTGTTTAGTTTACAACATTTTCTCAACAATCTGAACTGCGTTACTAGCAGCACCTTTACGAATATTATCAGCAACAACCCAAAGGTTTATGCCAGAATCTACACTGTAATCTCTACGTATTCTTCCAACAAAAACTTCATCATTGCCATAAGCATTTATAGCAAGTGGATATATACAATTTTCTATATCATCTTGCATAATGATTCCAGGAGAATTAGATAAAGTGTTTTTTAGTTCAGTCAAATCAAAATTATTCTCAAATTCAACATTTATAGCTTCGCTGTGCGAATTAAATACTGGAACTCTAACTGTAGTAGCAGTAATTTTTAAGTCTGGCCTTTTCAAAATTTTTCGTGTTTCGTTAATCATTTTTTCTTCTTCTTTGGTATAACCATTGTCTAAAAATACATCAATATGTGGCAAACAATTAGAAAAAATAGGATAGTTAAATTTTTGTAGTTTATAGTTAGTATTTAAAGAAAGCGTGTTATCTGTTGCATTTTGTAAATTATTCAATTCCTTCGCGCCATTTTTAGTAAATTTAATACTCGAGTAATTATCTTCATTCTGAACATAATCCTTAATTCCATTTTCTAAATCCAATACGCCATTTCTTCCAGCACCAGATACAGCCTGATAAGTAGAATACACTATTCTTTTTATTTTGTATTTGTCATCTAGTGGTTTTAAAGCAACAACAGCCTGAATAGTAGAACAATTTGGATTTGCAATTATTCCATGATTATTTTTTATTTCTTCAGAATTTACTTCTGGAACAACAAGAGGAACATCATTATCCATTCTAAATGCACTACTATTATCTACCACAACGCAGCCTTTTTCTGCAGCTATTGGAGCATATTTTTTTGCAGTTGTTCCACCAGCAGAAAAAATTGCATAATCAAATCCAGAGTCAAAAGATAAATTATTTAATTCTTGAACTATGTAATCTCTATCCCTAAATCTTAGTTTTTTTCCAGCAGAATTTTTAGAAGCAAACAATACATATTCATCAATAGGAAGATTTTTTTCTTCTAATACCCTTAAAACAGTTCTACCAACTAAACCAGTAGCACCAACAATAGCAAGTCTAATTTTTTTCATACATCACATCATCCTTTACTTTTTTATTGTAATATATTTAAAAAGTAAAGAATATGTGATATGGTAGCACTACATATTTTTTAATCCCTTACAACCCCTTGAAACTTCTACAAAATGTGGTATAATATTGTACATATTGGAGGAGAGTATGTACAAGTTTTTTGTATCAAATAACCAAATCAAAGACAAAAAAATAACAATAGTTGGAGAAGACGTAAATCACATAAAAAATGTATTAAGATTAAATATAGATGAAAATATAATAATTTGTAACAAAGATACTGCTAAAAGCTACATTGCTAGTATTTCAGATATATCTAAAGAAGAAATTGCATGCAATATTATAGAAGAAAATTTATCTACAACAGAATCAAATATAAATATCGATTTATTCCAAGGCTTACCAAAAAGCGATAAGATGGAATATATAATACAAAAAACAACAGAGTTAGGTGTAAAACATATTTATCCTGTAGCATTAGAAAGATGTGTAGTAAAAATAGACAAAAAAGATGAAAGTAAAAAAATATTGAGATGGCAAAAAATAGCTGAATCTGCTGCAAAACAAAGCAAGAGAGACTTTATTCCAACAGTAGAAAATATTATAAATCTTGAAAATATTTGCAAAAACATATCTAAGTATGATATTATATTATTAGCTTATGAAAATGAAGAGAGTAATACAATTAAACAAGAGTTACAAAAAATAGATAAAAGAGAGAATACAAATATTGGAGTAGTTATAGGTCCAGAGGGTGGATTTACGGAAAAAGAAGTTGACACTCTAATAAAAGCAGGTGCAAAATGTGTAACACTAGGAAAAAGAATTTTAAGAACAGAAACTGCACCACTTGTGATGCTAAGCGATATTATATATGAATTTGAACTATAAATTGTTAATTGGAGGAGTAAAAAATGCCTAAAAATAAGCAGAAAAACGAAAAAAATACAGAAAATAACAAAAATGAAAAACAAAAAATTGATAAAAAAAATTTAGAAAAATCAAGTAATAATAAAGATAATAAGACAGTAGATAATAAAAGTACTAGTAATGAAGAAGTGAAGAAAAGTAAAGAGCAAAATAATAAAAATCAGAATAATAACAAAAATAAAGAAAAAAATAGTAAAGAAGATGTGAAAAAAACGTCAAAAGATATAAGTAAAGATAAAAAATCTAACCAAAAAGAAGGAAAACAAAAGAATAAAAAGGACAAAAAAGATCAATACAAAAAAATGGAAGACCCTGATGAGAAAAAGGTACAAACAGAAAATGAAAGTGATAATGAAAAAAACAATTTAAAAGAAACTTCTAAAAATAAAAAAGAAAAGAAGACAGATTCGAGCAAAAAGAATTCTAAAATTAAAAATGATTCTAAAGATGATTCAAAGAAAAAAGAACAAGAATCAACTGAAAAAGAGCATGTAAAACTAATTAAATTTGAAGAAATAAAAAATATATTTAAAAAGAAAAAAGCTGTCCCAAAAGAAAATTTGAAGAAAATCAATCAACCAGTATTTCAAAATATATTAATGGCAATAATAGTAATAGTATATTTTATATTCTTAATTCTAGGTTTTAATAACATAGAGAATAGCATATATCAAACAGATTTAAAAGTTTTTGCAATGTGCACATTACTTATAGCAATTGTTCTATTAGAAAAAGCATACAAAAATGATAATGGTAAACTTGCAATGTTTGGAGTAGAAACAATTTTTATTGCTATAATTACACTAGCACTTATATATATAAACATTATGCTATCAGATAGATATGTAGGCATAGTATTAAGCATTTCATACATATTAGCAATATATTATGTAATAAAATCTATCATATTGTATATTAGAGGAAGAAAAAAGTACTTTGTAGATGATATGAAGGAAATAATGAAAACAGATGAATAAAAAATAAGTAATTGGGAGGTATGTGTATGCAACTAATAAATATAGGGTTTGGCAATATTGTATCAGCTAATAGAATTATAGCTATAGTAAGTCCAGAGTCTGCACCAATAAAAAGAATTGTACAAGAGGCAAAAGACGAAGGAACAGCTATAGATGCAACTTATGGGAGAAAAACTAGAGCAGTTTTAATAATGGATTCGGGGCATGTGGTACTTTCTTCAATTCAACCAGAAACTGTAGCAGGAAGATTAGATAAAGATGAGGGTGATGTACAACCTTTAACAGAAGACAAATAATACGAAAGTTATATAAAAAAGATTGAATTTAAAATACCAGATTTACAAGATAAAAATGTAATATTAGGAAATTTCACAAACCATAATTATAATAAAAAAATTAAATAATAAAGCTGGTATGATTTAGGAGGTAATGTATTATGATGGTAAAACCAACCGTAAAGGAATTATTAACAAAAATAGACAACAGATTTGAATTAGTAGTAGTTACTGCTAAAAGAGCTAGACAAATAGCTAATGGAGATGAAGTATTAACAGATGTAGATGAAGAAGCACCTGTAACAATAGCTGCAAATGAAATTGCAGAAGGTAAGGTGACTGTATGCTAGTTTTATTATCAGGGGTATCAGGTGCAGGTAAAGATACTATAAAAAAGGAACTAATAAAAAGAATGGAAAATGTAGAATCTTTACCATCTTACACAGATAGAGCACCTAGAGCAAATGATGTTCCAGGAGTAACATATAATTTTGTAAGTACCGAAGAATTTGAAAGAATGATTAAAGATGGGGAATTATATGAGTATTCTGCACATCACGATCATTATTATGGAACATCAAAAAAATTGCTAAATGAAAAAATTAGCAATGGAAAAATAATTGTTAAAGACATAGAAGTAAATGGGGTAGAAAACCTACTAAAGCTATTAAAAGATGATGTAAAAATAGTAACTATTTTCTTAAGAGTACCAAAACAAGAATTGCAAAAAAGATTAGAAAATAGAGTGGATAAACCAAGCTTAAAAGAAATACAACTAAGACTTAATAGGTTTGATTATGAGGAATCTAAAATAGGTATGTACGATTATATAATAAAGAACAACAACTTAGAAAAAACTGTGCAGATTATAATGACAATTATAAATAATGAGTACAATTTAAAAGAAGCAGAATTTTAATTGCTTTGACAAAAATTTCCTAATAATTTGGTATGTAATAAAATTTCTACTTTAGGTTAGAGTAAACTTCTAAAAAAAGTATTTCAAATATGTCGGTCCAGCTACTTTTCATAGAAATTCTAAAATAATTTTATGGCACCCTTCCATCAGAGATGAACACTTTCCATAAAATTATTTAAGAATTTCTAACTCAAAGTACTCTCCATTCCATATTTTCATACTTTTTTTATAAGCCTACTCTAACCTAATTTTTTTCATTATCGTATTATATACCAAATTATTAGGAAATTTTTGTCAAAGCAATTTCTTGTAAAATTACAACTTATCTGATATACTGTAATACATCAAATAAGGAGAACTACAATGATAGCAGAAGTTATAATACAAAGTAATGCAAAAGACTTAAATAGAGTATTTGATTATAAAATCCCAACCGAATATGAAGAAAATGCCCTAGAGCTAATTGGCGCGAGGGTTTTAGTTTCGTTCGCTAGAAGAAAAGAGCTAGAAGAAGGATACATTGTAAATATAAAGGAAAGCACAGAATACGAAGTAAAAGAAATTGCAAAGATAGAGGAGAAATACTTAAACAACGAAAAAATTGAATTGGCAAACTGGATGTCTAAAAGGTACTTTTGCAATATTGCAGATTGCTTGAAGTTAATGCTTCCACCGGGTTCAACTAGAAAAGTAAGTAATAGAGTAAAAGAGAAAAGTGTAAATTTTGTAACCTTAAAAAAAGACGAAGATGAAATAGAGTTTGACATAGAAACAGGCAAATTAAAATCTGCAAAGCAAATACGAATTTTAAAATTTTTACTAGAAAATGGCGATGCTTTAATATCAGACATAGAAATGTTTGCAGATGGTTCAAGGGCAATAGTAAATACTCTTTGCAAAAATGGGTATACTGAAATTATAGAAAAAAAGGTGGAAAGAGACCCATTTGAGTTTAAGGAGGTAGAGAGAACAACAAAGCTTACGCTAACAGATGAGCAAGAAAATGCCTTTAATGCAATATGTGATTCTATGGACGATATGCTATTTTCTGAATTTTTACTTTATGGTGTAACTGGCTCTGGAAAGACAGAAGTTTACTTACAGTTAATAGAAAAAGCACTAAATGAACATAAATCAAGTATATTATTGGTTCCAGAAATCTCATTAACACCACAAACAGTAAATAGATTTATTGCAAGATTCGGCAAAGAAAATATAGCTGTTTTGCACAGCAAATTATCTATTGGCGAAAGGTATGATGAGTGGAATAAAATAAATGAAGGAAGAGCTAAAATTGTAATAGGTGCACGTTCTGCAATATTTGCTCCAGTAAAAGATTTGGGACTAATAATAATTGATGAAGAACACGATAGCTCATATAAATCCGAAATGACACCAAAATACGACGCAAAAGAAGTAGCAAGGTTTATGTGCAAAGAGGCAAATGTGCCACTTCTTTTGGGTAGTGCTACACCAGATATAGATACATTTTATAGAGCAAAAAATGAAGAAATAATGCTTCTAGAATTAAAAAATAGAGCAAATAATGCTAGTCTTCCAGATATAGAAATTATAGATTTAAGAGAAGAGCTAGCAAAAGGCAACAAATCGATGATTAGCACACGATTATATGGAGAAATACAAAAAAACTTAAATGCTAAAAAGCAAACCATACTATACCTAAATAGAAGAGGTTTTTCAACCTTTGTAATGTGTAGAAATTGTGGATACACAGTAAAGTGCAAGAACTGTAACATTAATTTAACTTACCATTCAAATACAAACAAACTAAAATGCCATTATTGTGGTTATGAAGAAAAGCTAGTTACTAAGTGTCCAAGCTGTGGAAGCGAGCAAATACGATACTTTGGTACAGGTACGCAAAAACTAGAATACGAAATAAACAAACTATTTCCAAATGCAAGCACAATAAGGATGGACATTGATACAGTTTCAAAGAAAAATTCACATGAGCAAATATTAGAAAAATTTAAAAATGACAACATAGATATTTTAATAGGAACACAGATGGTGGTAAAAGGACATCACTTTCCTAATGTAACTTTAGTTGGTGTTATTGCAGCAGATGGAAGTCTAAACATAGATGACTTTAGAGCAAATGAAAGAACATTCCAAATACTAACTCAGGTAGCGGGAAGAGCAGGGAGAGGAGAAGATAAAGGGAGAGTAATAATCCAAACATATAATCCAGACAATTTTAGTATAGAGTGTGCTAAAAAACAAGACTACAACTTATTCTATAATACAGAAATATCGCTTAGAAAACAGTTGAAATATCCACCTTTTTGCGATATAATATTAATTGGGTTTACATCGGTTATTGAACAAGAGGTGGTAAAGGTAGCAGGAAAAATCCACGAGTATCTAAAAAATAGAGTATTAAAGGAAAATTTAGGTATAATACTATATAAAGCGCTACCATCACCAATTGATAAAATAAAGAATAAGTATAGATGGCGTATACTTATTAAATGTAAATTCGGAGAAGAAATAACAGATTTAATTAATGATGTACTTGAAGAATTTCAAAAAACAAAATCTAAAAGTACAAAAATAACAATAGATTTAAATCCAAATAATATGATGTAAAGTTTGTAATTCATAGTTGGCCTTTGTCGGAGCAAAGTATGTTTTAATTTTATGTTTCCGGCCCCCAACTGCGTACAAACTGTATAAAATTCACATTCGCTCATTTTAACAGTTTGTAAACTTGTCGGTCCCCACCTTAAGCACTCCAACATAAAATTGAAACATACTTTGCTTATACATTTTAGAGCGACTGTGAATTACAAAAAAATAAACACACATAAAAGTAGAAAAATTTTAACAAATTATAAAATGTAAAGGAGGCAACAAATTGGCAATAAGAGTAATAAGAGAAAACGGAGATGAAATCTTAAGAAAAAAATCTAGAGAAGTTGAAATAGTAGATGATAAAATAAGAGAACTATTAGACGATATGGTTGAAACTATGCATAAATATAATGGAGTAGGCTTAGCAGCACCACAAGTAGGAATATTAAAAAGAGTTATAGTTATAGATTTATATGATGATAATGGTCCTCTAAAATTAGTAAATCCTAAAATTTTAAAGGCTAAAGGCACACAAGAAGTAGAGGAAGGGTGCTTAAGTTTTCCAAATCAATATGCTAAAATGATTAGACCAGAAGAAATAGTAGCAGAAGCTTTAGATGAAAATGGCAAAAAAATAAAAATTAAAGCAAAAGATTTACTTGCACAAGCAATTTGCCATGAAATAGATCATCTAGATGGAATCTTATTTGTAGATAATATGATACCAGGAACATTGCAATATGTAGAACCATCTGAAGAAAAAAACTAATTTGTTAATTATTATAGAGTAGATGGTTAAGAACATATTCTAATAAATATAATTTAGAAATTGACTTTTAAGTTACTATATGAGTAAATAGCTGAGAAAAATTTATACTAAAATTTTATAAGCCGTTAAGAGGCTTAGTGTTAAGAAAGCGAAGTGATAAAATGCTAAAAATAGTTTTTATGGGAACACCGGACTTTGCAAGAGTATCACTAGAAAAAGTGTATGATGCGGGGCACGAAATAGAAGCAGTGGTTACAAATGTAGATAAGCCAAAAGGTAGAGGCATGAAACTATTACCATCACCTGTAAAGCAATTTGCTGAAGAAAAAGGAATAAAGATTTTGCAACCTCTAAAAGTAAAAAACAACAATCTTTTTATAGAAGAAATAAAGCAATTAAATCCAGATGTTATTTGCGTTGTAGCTTATGGAAAAATTCTTCCAAAAGAACTTTTAGACATTCCAAAATTAGGATGCATAAATGTACATGGCTCACTACTTCCACAATATAGAGGAGCAGCACCAATACAATGGTCTGTGCTTAATGGAGATAAGAAAACCGGAATTACAACAATGTACATGGATGTAGGTATGGATACTGGGGATATGATTTTAAAAGAAGAAACTGAAATAGGAGATAACGAAACCACAGGAGAATTATGGGGTAGATTATCCATTTTGGGCGGAGACTTACTTGTTAAAACTTTAAAACTAATCGAAGAAGGAAAAGCACCAAGAGAAAAACAGGGAGAAAACTTTACTACTGCACCAATGCTTAACAAAGAAATGGCAAAAATAGATTGGGAAACTAAAAACGCAGAACAAATAAAAAATTTAGTAAGAGGATTAAACCCTATAATGGGAGCATATAGCTATATAAATGGTAAAAAAATAAAGTTTTGGAAAGTAGAAGTTATATCAGAGAAAGATTTAGAAAAAGAATTTCCAGAACTTGTAGAATATAATTACAAACTAAAAGAAATTGGAGCAGGAACAGTTTTATTTTCAGATGCTAAAAAAGGATTATATATAAAAGCAAATGACGGAATAATAAAAGTGTTAGAATTACAAGGCGAAAATGCTAGAAAAATGAGCGCAAATGACTTTTTAAGGGGAAATAGCATTGGAGTAGGAAGTATGTTTGAGTAAAAAACGATTTAATGTAATTATTAGAGTGAAAGGAGGTATTTTTAATTTTTTGTTTTCGGACCCCCAACATCGCACAAACTGTAAACTTACGTTAACAGTTTGTAAGCTTGTCGGTCCCCACCTTAAGTCCTACATCAAAAAATAAAAAATACCTCCTTTCACTCATAAGAAGGAAGAAGTTAAAATTAACATAAATTCTTAAAATTGCTTAAAAAATGTTGCATATTTTGTAGTATAATAGTATAATATATACTGTACGGAATTACAAAAAGGAAAATATTACTAAATCTTGTAATATAAACAAGCTAAATGCATAAATATAATTAGTATAAAAAAGAGGAGAAAGAAATGGATTATTTGTATATAATTCAACAAATACTAGTATGGCTTCTTACAATATTTTGGGGATATCAACTAATAATTAGTATTTGTTCTTTAGTTAAATTAAAAGATAAACCAATTTTAGAAGATAAGACTAATAGATTTATGGCAATTATACCAGCTCATAACGAAGAAAATGTTATTGAAGCTTTAATACAAAGCTTAAAAGAGCAAGATTATCCACAAGATAGTTATGATATTTTTGTTATTGCAGACAACTGCACAGATAGAACAGCAGAAATTGCAGAAAAATGTGGTGCTATTGTTGTAAAGAGATTTGATGAAGAGCATAGAACAAAAGGGTATGCGCTTCAATGGTTCTTAGATCAAAAAATAAAAGAAGATGCACCTTATGATGCCTTCTGTATATTTGATGCAGATAATATAGTAGATAAAAACTTTTTAAAAGCAATGAATAAGAAACTTTGCCAAGGAGAAGAAGTAGTACAAGGATATAGAGATATAAAAAATCCAACAGATAGCTGGGTATCAGCAGGATATGCATTATTTTATTGGACAATGAACAGATTCTATCATTTAGCAAGATATAATTTAGGATTATCTCCATTAATAAATGGAACAGGCTTTATGGTTAAATTTGATGTTATAAAACCAGATGGCTGGAACACAAAAACATTAACAGAGGATATAGAATTTTCACTAAAAAGAATAATAAAAGGTAGAAGGCTAGGTTGGGCAACAGATGCTATAGTATATGATGAGCAACCAGTTGGATTTAAGCAATCTTGGAAACAAAGAACAAGATGGACAGTTGGACATATACAATGTATGAATGAATATACAAAACCACTCGCAACAGCTGTGAAAAACAATAAAACAATGATGAACTTTGATGGATTATTATATATTCTAGGAAGTATACCAATGTTTGTATTAACATTATTACTATTAGTTTTAAATATAGTAATGTATGCGGCAAACGGTATGACTACAACAGACTTTTTTATAAACTGTCTAAGATATTTAATACCAACATTTTTACTTCCAATATTTACAGCGATACTAATAATGATATTGGAGAAGAAACCAATAAGACCTATGATAAAAGGACTAATTTGTTACCCATTATTCTTAGGTTCATGGTTACTAATAAACTTCAAATGTTTATTTAAACGTGATACAAGTTGGGATAAAATAGAGCACGTAAGAAATGTAAATATAAAAGACGTGGCATAATTTGCAATTGGGGACGGGCTTGTTTTGTAAATAAATTTTAAAATGGGATAATGAAAATTATCCCATTTACTGTATAAAATAAATAGCGAATAATACTTTATTATTTATAAAGAAAAATAGAATTTATAGAAAGGAAATAAAAATGCAGAAAATAAAAGAGATGTTTAAGAATAAAATAAAATGTGCACATATTCTAATTATAATAATAGGAATTATTTTCTTAGCACTTTCAAATTTTCATAGAAGTATATGGTTTGATGAGTCGTACTCTGTAGCTATATCGGCACATAGCTTTGCAGATATATGGTCAATAGGGGGACACGATGTTCATCCAGTATTCTACTACTGGATATTACATATAATAAGATATATCTTCGGAAACGAAATAATGGCATATAGACTATTTTCAGTATTAGTAATTAGCATTTTAGGAATTTTAGGGTATACACATATAAGGAAAGACTTTGGAGAAAAAGTAGGACTTATTTTCTCGTTTCTTGTATACTTTCTACCAATTACACTTGTATATTCGGGAGAGGTAAGAATGTATGCACTAGCTATGCTACTTACAACTTTAACTGCAATATATGCATATAGAATATATAAAAATAGTGATGGCAAAAATACAAAGAACTGGGTATTGTTTTTCATATTTAGCTTAAGTTCGGCATATACACACTATTATTCGCTAGCAGCATCAACAATAATAAATATAATGCTATTCATATTCTTAGTACGAAAATCAGTAAAAGCAAAAAAGTTTGTACCAAATTTAAGAAGATTTATAATATC
>CALXVA010000043.1 GCA_944391835.1 uncultured Clostridia bacterium
TTAAAGACTGAAACCTTTTAATATCAAAGGTTATCAGTCTTTTACTCTTTCTTAACTGTCAAATTTGAGATTATATCTTTTTAAATCTATTTTGGGAATAGTTTTTTGAAAAAAATTTTAACTAAATTTTTATACTGCAATATTTCCCAATAGACCCTTTAGAAAAAAGTATGAAAATATGGAATGGAAAGTGGTTTGAGTATAGAAATTCTAAGAAAATTTTGGTAGGGAATCTCAAACCCTTTTGAGGGTGCTACCAAAATTTCTCATAGAATTTCTACGAAAATCAGCTTGACCGACATATTTGAAATACTTTTTTCTAAAGGGGTCTATTAGGATTATAATTATTAAAAAATTAATATAAATAGAGCCTTACACATCTTTCTCACTTTTTTCTCTAACTATCATTCTAACTGGTGTTCCCACTAAGCCAAATTCTTTTCTTATTTGATTTACCAAATATCTTTCATATGAAAAATGGAATAAATCTTTATCATTTACAAATACCACAAATGTTGGTGGTTTTGTACTTGCTTGGGTCATATAGAATATTCTAAGCCTTTTTCCTTTATCTGTTGGTGGTTGTACAACTGCTATTGCTTCGTTTAACACTTGATTTAAAGTAGATGTAGAAACTCTTAATGAATTTTGGCTTGCCACACTATTTATAAGTTCGAATAATTTATTTACTCTTTGTCCTGTTTTGGCAGATATAAATAGAATTGGAGCATACGATAAATATGATAATTTATCATACACATCTTTTTGGTACTGCTCTAAAGTACCATTTTGTTTCTCGTACTCATCCCATTTATTTACCACAATAATTATTCCTTTGCCTGCCTCGTGTGCTTCTCCAGCGATTTTTGTATCTTGCTCTGTAACACCTTCATTTGCATCAATCATAAGTAGGCACACGTCTGCCCTTTCTACTGCAAGCAAGCTTCTCATTACGCTATACTTTTCTAGGTTCTCAGATACTTTACTTTTCTTTCTAATTCCTGCAGTATCTATAAATACATATTTTCCAAACTCATTTTCAAATTCCGAATCTATTGCATCTCTTGTGGTTCCTGCAATGTTACTTACTATAACTCTATTTTCTCCTAATATTTTATTTACTAAAGAAGATTTACCAACATTTGGCTTTCCTATTATTGCAACTTTTATCACATCATCTTCGCTTTCAGCTTCAGCTTCAGGAGGTAGTTTTTCGTATATGGCATCTAGCACATCGCCTATACCTATTGCATTTGCAGCAGAAACCCTGTATGGGTCACCTAGCCCTAAATTGTAGAATTCATATATATCATCAGATACCTTACCGTAATTATCGGCTTTGTTACACACTAGTATAATTGGCTTGTTAGATTTTCTAAGCATTAGAGCAATATCACTATCTGCTGCTGTAACACCTTGCTTAATATCAGTAACAAATACAATTACATCAGCCATTTGGATTGCAAGATTCGCTTGCTCCCTCATCTGCGAAAGGATTACATCATCAGACTCTGGCTCGATTCCACCTGTATCGACAACAGTAAAATTTCTACCTCTCCAATTTGCTTCCGCATAAACTCTATCACGAGTAACACCTGGAGTATCTTCTACTATTGATATTCTTTTTCCTACTATATAATTAAAAAATGTTGATTTACCTACATTTGGTCTTCCTATTAAAGCCACTATTGGTTTACTCATTTTGCACCTCCATTTAGTGTGGACAAAGGGGACTACTTCCTTTTGTCCACGTTTTTAACACCACTACAATTTTACTATAATACACAAAAAATAGCAAGAAAATCTTGCTATTTTTGCTATCTTGATATATTGGCTTTAGTCTACATTTTCTCTTATAACGTCTGATATGTTTTCTTTTTTCATTTTTCTTTTAGCAAATTTGATGCTAATAAATATTACTAAATATGTTAATATTATTGTTATTAATATTAGAGGAACAGAAATTGTAAATCCATATATTTCTGTGTCTAGCATATTTATGTACAAAACATATAAAATTATTATACTTATTACAAGTCCTAAAACAATAGATGTCGTACCATAAAATATACCTTCTAACCTTAGCATTCTATTTATTTGTTTTTGTGACATTCCTATTGCCTTTAACTCTGCAAATTCATTTCGTCGTAATCTAATGTTTGATGTAATTATATTAAATATATTTATAACACTTAGTATGCTTATAAGTCCGAAAAAACTATATAGCAATATACTCTTGATTAGCACTTCATTTTCATTGGCTTGCTTTTCTGCCTCAAAATTTGTAGCATTTATTCTAAATTCTCCTTCATATTTTTTGTTTAATTGTGCCACAGTTTCGTCCATTTTCGCCGGATCAGATGTTTGTATATTGTATAGTAATGATCCCACGTTTTTATTGTTAAAAACCTTGTACCATAAATCATTAAATGTCTCTTGGTTAACAACTAAATATACTATTTGATTATATAGATTATTATTTGCACCTTTAGGAATAACATTTGTAACTTCTTTTATTTTTAGATTAAGCTCAATCTTTTGTGGCATTTCAATGTCAGTCCAGCCCATCATATTATTTATTTCTTCAAGTGCCTCTTCTTCATCTTTAAAAGTAATATCCTCATCAGTTACTTTTATAGTATCTCCGGGCTTATAATTAGTTAGATATAGTCCATCAAAATATTTGGTTTTTAAATCTATATAATTTACTAAAATACACTCATTTTTTTCTAATGTCATAGAATCTCCTATGCTTTGTAAATACTCCTGATATGTTTTATCGTCTAGCATCATTACCCTTGCCCACATCAATGCATTTTCTCTCACTGTACCATCTGAATTTCCATAATATTTTAAATATAATTTATCCCATTTTGCCATAGCCTTTTTTAAAGAATCATTTATATCTTTTTCCTCTGGATATGTATACATTATATTTAACATATTATATGCATATACATTATCTATTAATTCAAATTGATTTAACATGTCTAAAATATCTTCTGTATAATCTTTTTCATTTGAGGGGCTAAAAACAGAATATCTATAATTATAATCTGCTACATCTAAATTATTATAAAAATTTAGATTTGAAAGATATCCGTTAATACTAATAAATAGTATAATGGTTATTGTCAGCGAAATTATCATCGTAATAAATTTTGAATGGCTTCTTCTTATATTTTTATATGCCAATTCTCCTTCAATTTTAAATGTAGCTGCAATAATTTTTGGTGTTTTAATTGTCTTTTTTCCTATTTTTGTATATTTATTTTTTCTAATCATGTCCATTATTGTAGTCTTACTTACATTTATAGTTGGTACTAGTATAGAAAGTAAAACTATTATAACAACTAGCACTATAGATAATAATAAGGTCTTCCATGAGAATATTAAATGTAAGTCAACAATTTTGTTCGTTAACAAAGAATTATCTAAAAGACTACTTTGTATCGTTTTAAACAAACCATCAAAAATATTTACTAACAAATAATCTATTCCAAAGCTTAGCAATAACCCAATCGGAATTGCCATTATCGTTATTATAAGCCCTTCTATAAGATAAATGCTAAATATTTGTTTTCTACTGGCTCCTATAGAAGAAAGTGAACCTATATATTTTTTCTTTTCATTTATTGAAATATTAAAAATAGTGTATATTAAAGCTATTGACGATACTGCAATAATTGCAATCAATAGCCCTACAACTATTAAAATTGTATTTTCAAAATCAGAACCGTCTTCGGCTACACAAGCATACCCTAATAATTCTTCATTATATATTATGTTTAGGTCAGAATTTATATCTGCTTTTATTTGATTAACCGTGTTATATATTTTAGAAATATCATTACTGATAATTGAAACACTTACCAAGTCATTTTCATTTATATTGTCTTTATTCAATAAAGTTATTGCACCATTTACTTTAGTTAACGTAGTGGCTTCAAATTCATCAAAATCTGTATTCTCTATTAAGCCAACAATTTGATACGAATATTTTTTATTATTGATTGTTGTATCTATAGTGTCTCCAACTTCAAAAGTCATATCTTCATTTACAATTATTTCTTTTGTATTTTGTGGTAAACGACCTTTCTTTAATTTTATTTCCAAATTCTTCAACGCATTTTCATCATATTCTTTTATGTGTAATAGGTCAGTAAACCATTCACTATAGCTTTCTTCTGAAATTCCTAAATCTTTTACTATAGAAATTTGTTTTACATTTTCGCTCTTTTCAATAACTTCAACATCTCTATAAGGTACATTTTCAATTTTTGCTTCCCAGTTTTCTTTACTTCTTGATAGATTTACTATATATTCCTGATAACTTAAAGCAAGTGTAGTAATTGAGTTAATTAAAATTGTAACAATAACAATTCCTACAATCATTGCTATTACCATTTTTTTACTACTTTTTAATTCTTTAGTTGCGAGTTCTAATATATTTTTCATATTACTGTACCTCGTCTCTTACAATTTTACCATCTTGAAGAGTTATAATTCTCCCTGCTTGCTTTGCTACTTCTATATCGTGTGTTACAAGTATTATGGTTTGGTTATATTTCTCGTTATATTCTTTTATAAGTTTAACAATTTCTATAGAGTTTTTGCTATCTAAGTTTCCCGTCGGCTCATCTGCAAGTAAAATTTTAGTTTCGCACATTAATGCTCTTCCTATTGCAACTCTTTGTTGTTCTCCACCTGACAATTGATTTGGAAGCTTATTTTGTTTGTCTGTTAATCCCAAAATTTTTACCAACTCTTCTAATTTTCTATCATCCACTTTTTTATTGTCCAAACGAATCGGAAGAGTAATATTTTCTTTAACATTTAAAATTGGGATCAAATTATAAAATTGAAATACTAAACTAGCTGTTCTTCTTCTATACACAGCAAGTTCTCTATCTGACAAATTACTTATATCTTGCCCATTTACAATTATCCTTCCTGATGATGGTTTATCAATTCCACCTAAAATATGTAACAAAGTTGATTTTCCAGAACCACTTGCTCCAATAATGGCTATGAATTCTCCATCTTGTGCAGAAAAAGAAACATCTTCAAGTGCTTTTGTTATATTGTCATTTTCTCCATAAGTTTTGCTTAAATTTTCTACCCTTAAGATTTCCATACAGAATTTCATTCCTTTCTTTTTTAGTTCTATAGGCACACATAATTGTAAAATATATTTTTTAACTAAACTCCTTATTTCTTTGTTTTTCTTAATTATATCCTACTTAAGTGACCTTAAAATTACATTATTTAATATAGTTACAAGAATTTTATTTTTAGAAAAAGGACACTCAAAAAGAGCGTCCTTCTCCGAAGTTGAAAAATGTGTTAGTTAGTTTAGCTTAGCTCAAAATTAGCACTAAAAGCAATTAGGCATTGGCTTAAGAAACAAATTGGAGTACATAAACGTATGTGCCAGAAGTTCCGGAATATGGAGATATTTCAAAGGAATGTCTCCCACCATCAAGCCAACCTATGCTATAATAGCGTGCAGATTGATTTGACGGTAAATATACCTCGTAATTTCCAACAGCAAGCCTAAAGACTCCTCCAGATCCACTACTACTAACAGCTTGTGCTCGCCAAGCAATTCTTACATTTGCACCACCTTCAGGCACATAAATGGCTCCACCAATATAACCATCAGTAGAACCAGATGCCTCATAAAGTGTTGCACGAGTCATAGGTTCACCATCAATGGTAATAGGTAACGGTGTACCTTCGCCCAACATACTAGTTGCAACCTCTTTGGTTACCTTGTCGGAAAGTTCAGTGTTATCTGCTGCAAAGCAAACGGTGGCCGAAGAAAAGACCATCACGCAAGCCAACAACATAGCAAGAATTTTTTTCATGATATGTCCTTTCTACATTTTTCAACTTCTATTACTATTAGTCTAATACAATTCTGTATCAGCTAAAGTAACTCTTATTGCAAGTTAATCAACATTAACTATGCATAAATAGTTTATCACAATTGGTAATATTTGTCAACCAATATGTTAATATTTCTTTAAATTTTATTTAGCTTTACTTATTAATTCCTTTGTTTAACTAGTTTTCTTCTTAGACCTGTCCCAAAAGATGACAAGTATGTCGCAAATAGACCTGTCCCCAAAACTGACAAAATTGATATAATGTACGTTATTTTCATTAAAGTAGTTCCAGTATACTCTACTGTGACGTGTACTTCTTCATCTATATCTAAAGCGCTTTCTGGCAAGCTAGTTGCTACAAATCCATTTTCCGATTCAAATGTTTCGAGTTTCTGTATAACTCCGTTAGTCTCTATCTCTACTGTATAACCCAAATAGTATATATATGGTAGTTCTAATGTTATGCCATTTACTGTGTCCGAACCTTCTAACTCTTTTTTCTTATCTTTATTTTCAATTTCTTCTATTTCAACTAAGTCACTTGAGTTATTTAAATTATCTAAGTCATTCAAGTTAGTTGTTTCTTCGTCATCCATTTTTTTAATGTTAAAGCTTAATTCTGTTCCGTTCTTTTCTTCGTTTTCTATTGTTATTCCACTATTTTCTTCTGGCAATGTATATGTACCATTTTCTGTTAGGACATATACCCTATTCTCTCTTGTCTTAATATAGTCTAAGTTTTCAAATGCTTTACTTGGCAAATATTCAAATGTAGCGCACCCAGCATGTACTCTTCCTGTGTTTTCGTTTACTTCTACTGCTGGCCATAGTTTGTCTTCTGACCATTGTTTTTCATAGTTTAATTTGAAGAATAATGGCACAATAAGTAAATATGAAATTATTCCAAGTACTAATACATCTCTAAATCTAAAATTTTTTATAACTAAGCTGTAATTTATTCCTGCAATAACTGCAAGGAAGAAACTTGAGAATTCTAATAGTCTAAATGTGAATTGTAGCATTTTTAATATTGCCGGTAGTTTTTCAAATGGAAAAAATCTAAGTGACATTATTACGCATGCAATCCCAGTAACTAATGAAAACCAGTATAATTTTCTAATGTCTTTATCTATCTTTTTATGAGCAAGTATCGTTAACACTATGCCTATTATACTAACTAAACCTATTTCATAACTCATTGTGCTATTTCCAGTATATATTAAGTCTAAGAAGTCTACTTTATAGTAGATAAGCGCCTCTGTTCTTTCCATTCTTCCTGCTTTAAACACTTCATAATCTGCAGATAGTTTATGTTCTAGAAGAGGGACTGTATAAAAGCTTGTTATAAGCACGATTAATAGTATATTTATTGCAAGTGCTTGTAGAACTTGCTTGTTTTTTAATTTCTTAATATTTATTAGCAAATATATAAAGCAAATTATAGCTGTATACATTGCTATAACGGACTGTGAAAGAATTATTCCCGAAGCACCCAAAGTTAGTAGCAAGCTCTTTTTTAGGTAGATTTTCTTACTACGGTTATTTTCATCATTAGCATTTTCACTTAACTTGTTATCCTGTGTAACTTCTCCTTTTTTATTGCAGTCACTAAATATGTTATACATTCCATGGAACACAATCGGTAAAAATATAAATGAGGTAAGCTCGGACACTGCTATTCTCATATACATATCTGTAATCCTATATGGTGCACAAATATATATTATTGCTGACAATAAGCCTGCATATCTATTTTTGCTTATTTTATTTACAAATTCATACATAGCTATTCCAGCTAAGAACCCTACTAATACAATGAATAGTTTTAGCATTAGTTCAAATGAATTTGTAAATATATTAAAAATTAATGGGATGTATGAAGTAATTGGGCTATAGAAGATGTTCCACGAATAGCCAAATCCATTGCAAAAGTTTGACATTATAACTGGTATTACTTGTCCTTCTTCTATAGACTGCATCGTTCCCATAAGTCTTGCTATATGTTGAATTCCATCATCTACATATATATTAAAGTCTTGACTCAGCATTGGTATTGAAATAACAATAGCAAAAATTAGAATAATTGCATAATCTATTAGTTTTTTCTTTGTTTTATCTTTCATTTGTCTCCTTTTTACTTTCTTCCGTGGACAAATTGGAGTGTCCCTTTTGTCCACACTTTTTTCTAAACCAAACTACATGTATTATAAATAGAATAACAGAGATTCCAGATATTATATATGCTACTTTTTCAAGTATGGTTGCAGTATAGTCAACAGTAATTTTTCCATTTTCTATATCTTCTGTCAAACTAATTTGTATAAATCCATATTCAGATTCCGAATATTCTAATTCTATTATACTTTCACCATTTTCAAGTTTTATAGAAAAACCTGGATAGAATAAATATGGTAATTCTAATTGTGTATCCTTCTCTGCGTTTTCTAGCTCGATTTCCATGTGTAGTGCTTCTTTATTTTCATTCACAATGTTAACATTTCCAGAAACTATAACTGTGTTATCTTCTCTTGTCTGTAAATACCCCAACTGTTCTCGTAATGCTTTTTCTGGCATGTTGTCTCTATTTATTGAAAAATAATGAATTTTTGGATCTTCTTTTTTTCTTTCTTCATAGCTAGCATCTTGGCTTGTGTCATCTACAGGATATTGCTTAAGTTCCATTATTGTAAATGAGGTTGTTATAATTAAGGCCAAAGCAAATATAATGTTTCTTGCCCATCTTATGTCTATGCATTTTAATAAATAATACATGTTGATAGCACAAATTGGTGTAAAGAAAAAACATGCAAAACCTAGTAATCTCCATGGATATTGAAGTGTACACATGAAATTCGGCATAAATTTCCATGGAAACAGATACGTACACATTATGGCTGAAATTGTTCCAAATATAATAAATGTTAAGTAAAAGTTTTTATATTCTTTTTCTATTTTGTTATATGCAAGTATTCCAAGTAAAAGCATTGTAAGGAAAGGAATACCTACAACAAAAGATACACCATTTTCTTCACCTATATCTTTTAGGAATTGTGATGGCTTTATTGTCTTTGTAGCCACACTTTCTGCATTTGTTCTCATTATTTCAGGTTGTAGTATTGAATATTCTGCACTAATTTTAAATTCAAGCATTGGTATTAAAAACATTGCAGACATTAGTAAAATAAACACAACATTAATTATACATTTTTTTATAACTTCTTTTTTGAAAAAAAATTTAGCATTAAATAATACATATATTAGGCAGAAAAATGCCGTATACAAAGTAGATATTGTATGTGTAAGTAATAAACCTGTTGCTCCAATCGCTATATAAAAATGCTTTTTTTTGTCTCCACGTAATAAATTATATAGCCCTTGAAATACAATTGGAATAAATACAAAAGCAGTAAATTCTCCTATTGCATACCTATTAAACAGGCATTCAAATCTGTATGGGAATATCATATATAGTATTGCCGAAAAAAGAGCTATTCCTTTCTTCTTAGTAACTTCATTTATGAAGTTATACATAAAAATTCCAGAGAATATCATTGTAAAACATCCAAACAGTTTTAGCCCTGTGCTAAATGCTCCAGAAATTAATCCTAATAGATATGGTATATATGTAACTAAAGGAGGATAAAAGGCCATCATACTATAGCCCCAATCATTACAGAAAAATGGAAATACTAAAAATGGAAAACTCCCATATTCCATAGAGTTGTCTAGTCCTATTAGTCTTAATAAATGAAATTTGCCATCGTCACTTAGATAAATTTGTACCCATAAAAAAGGTATACACACTAATATACCTATTACAGTTATTATTAGATAATGTATCCATCGTTTTGTTTTAACTTCTTCTACTATCTTCTTTATATTATTTTTCATTTGCTAATTTCCTTTCTTCGTTTTTATTCAACCTATTTAGTGGTCATTTACAATTACCTACAATAAAAAGTTTCATTTTTTAATCTAAACTCTAATTTCTAAAAAAATTTTAATAATAGCATATTCTTATATTTAATAAGTTATCTTTCCGTTTAATAAATCATCGTTCTTTATCCATTCCTCTACATCTATAACTTGATACTCATCCTTGTTAATTCTAACAACTACTTTATCAATTCCAGAATTTATAACTAGCTTTCTACACATTTGGCAACATCCTGGGTTTTCTTCGTATTCTTTTGTTTCTGTTCTATATTGAACCAGATATAGAGTTCCACCAAGCATATCCTTTCTAGAACTGCTTATAATAGCATTCATTTCTGCATGAACACTTCTACAAGCATCATATCCAGCATGCCTAACATTTGGAAAGAACTTCTTTTTTGAACAAAACCCTAAATCCATACAATTTTCTCTTCCACGTGGTGCTCCACTATACCCTGTAGACACTATTTCGTCCTTGTTTACAATTACTGCACCAGATTTTTTTCTTAGGCAGGTGCTTCTTTGAGCCACTGTTTCTGCTATGTTTAAGTAATAATTTATTTTATCTATTCGTTTTTCCATAGATATTATTATTCCTCCTCAAAATACAATTCCATACAAATATTTTGTATATTCTAAATTAAAATAGCTAATTTGGGTACATTATATCATTTATATTTATATGTAGCAATTACTTTTTTAGTTTTTTTACAAAAGGGGACGGGCTTGTTTTGTAAAAAATAGATATTTCCTTTATCATAAGTAATAGTATATATTTTTTATTTTGGTCTTCGGCCCCCAACATCGTACAAACTGTATAAACTCAACTTATGTTTCGTTTAACAGTTTGTAAACTTGTTGGTCCCCACCTTAAGCACTCCGACCAAAAGAAAAAATATATACTATTACTATAACCCCGAACAATTTTTACAAAACAAGCCCGTCCCCTTTTGCAAAAAAATAAAAGGCTACTTTTTAGTAACCTTTATTATTTAAAAATTAGTCTTCTTTTTTAGCAACTACTTCTTTTCCATCATAATATCCACATGTTGGGCATACAGTATGTTGCTTAATTAGTTCGTGACAATGTGAACATTCTACTAAGTTTTGATTTTCTAGTTTCCATGTTGATCTTTTTAAGCCTGTTCTAGCTTTTGACCATCTTCTTTTTGGTTGTGCCATCTCTATTCCCTCCCTTGAACAATTATCTATTGTATATGATTTATACTTTTCTCTTAATCGATACTATAAAATTATACTAACTTTTTTAAAATTTGTCAATACTAGTTACGTTTTTCTTCAAATATTCATATAATATTTAGTAATGATTATCTTACTATTATCGAAAAATAGAGGTTTTTATGAATTTTAATTAGAGCAATATTGCTCGAATGGAGGTTTTTTGTTATGTGTGGTTTCTGTCGGTTTTGTTAATTTGAAAGAGAATTTAGCTTCCAAAAGAGAGATTTTAATTTCAATGAATGAGTTTTTGCAAAAGAGAGGTCCTGATGAATGTGGATATTTTACATCTGATAATGCTTTGCTTCGGTCACAAAAGATTGATAGTTATAGACCCAGAAGGTGGAAAACAACCAATGAGTTTTAAGTTTAACGAAAATACTTATACAATAGTGTACAATGGTCAAATATATAATACTCCTGAATTAAGAGAAAGTTTAAAAGAAGAGGGTTTTACATTTGAAGGACATAGTGATACAGAGGTGCTACTTAAAGCATATATTTTGTATAAAGAAGAGGTTGTGAACAAGCTAAATGGTATTTTTGCATTTGCTATTTGGGATGAGAAAGAAAAAAGATTATTTATGGCTCGTGACCATTTCGGGGTAAAACCTTTATATTACACAATTTTTAATGGTAACTTTATCTTTGCATCTGAAGTGAAATCAATACTTAAATTTCCAGGAATTACTCCTGTTTTAGACGAGCAAGGTATTAGTGAACTTTTTGGAATAGGTCCTGCACATACAAATGGATTAACTGCTTTTAAGAATATTTATGAATTAAAGCCTGCCCACTTTATTATATATACAGAAAAAATCATAAAGATAAAAAGGTATTGGAGGCTAAAAAGTAAGCCACATACCGATAATTTTAATGATACTTGCAATAAAGTGTTATATCTATTAGAAGATTCTATTAAAAGACAGCTTGTATCAGATGTACCTATTTGTACATTTTTGTCAGGAGGCCTAGACTCTAGCATAATCACTCTATACGCCTCTGAATATTGCAAAGAGCACAACCTACCTAATTTAGATACTTACTCTGTTGACTATATAGATAATGATAAAAATTTTCAAAAGACTGATTTTCAGCCAAATTCTGACAACTACTATATAAATCTTATGCAAAAAAAGTTAAACACAAATCATCACACAGTAATGCTAGACACACCAGAACTTGCTTTGGCTTTAGAAGATGCAATGATTGCAAGAGACTTCCCAGGTATGGCAGATGTAGACTCTTCTCTCCTACTATTTTGCAAGAATGTAAAAAATGATGCCACAGTTACATTAACAGGCGAATGTGCAGATGAAATATTTGGTGGCTACCCTTGGTTCTTTAGAGAAGATGCTTTAAAAAGCAATACTTTTCCTTGGTCTATTGCTATAAAAGAAAGACAGGAATTGTTGAACCAAGAAATAGCTAAAAAAGTTAATTTAAAAGACTATATAGATTATAGGTATAGCGAAAGTTTAGACGATGTAGAAATTTTGGATACTGATTCTGAGGAAACTAAGGAAAAGAGAAAAATTTCGCATCTTACTTTAAATTGGTTTATGCAAACTCTATTAGATAGGTCTGATAGAATGGGTATGTATAATGGATTTGAAATACGAGTTCCTTTCTGTGACTATCGTTTAGCCGAGTATGTATGGAATATTCCTTGGGAAATAAAGGCATTAAATGGCAGAGAAAAAGGATTGCTTCGTTACATTATGAAAGATAAACTTCCAGAAGAAATAGTAGAAAGAAAAAAGAGCCCTTATCCAAAAACGTGGAATCCTACCTATTTGAAAGCCGTAAAAGAGATGCTTAGCAAAATAATGGAAGATAAGAATGCTCCAATAAACACTTTACTTAATAGAGATTACATTATGCAAATATTAGAAACAGATGGAAAAGCATTTACTAGACCTTGGTTTGGCCAGCTTATGAC
>CALXVA010000044.1 GCA_944391835.1 uncultured Clostridia bacterium
TAATCAGTAGTAGATTCTATTTCATAATACTGGTGTAATCCCTCTTTAACACCATCAATTTTACACCAATCTTTGTCAGCATCTAATTCATCAGTATTACCAGTGCTAATCTTACCATCAAGAGATTCTAACATAAATAAAGTTGTTATCGGTCTTTTTCTCAATTTAAATCATCTCCTCTATAAATTACTATTTAAATTTTATTCTTATTTACAATATTCTTCCAACTTGTTTCAAGCTCCCAATTAAATCTTCATATTTAATTTCTTTGGCATAAAAATTATCTTTTTTGTATCTTTCCCATTGTTTTTTCATAATATCACTATTATTAAGTTGTTCAATAATCTTGGACCAATCTTTAATAATAACCGTGGTATTTCTATGTTCTGCAGTAGAATAAATAGCATCTTTTAAGGTATTAAAGTTGATATTTTTAGTTTGAGTATTTAGCAACATGTATATATCATAAAAATCCCTAATTCTTGTTCCTAAAATTCCTTTTTTTATAATTGATTCAAATTTTTCAGCAATAATCGTTTCGAGATTATATGACCAAATTTGAATTTTTCTATCTTCAAGCATTAAATCAAAACTGTACTTAATTTCTTTATATGTAATTTTATCTCCAGTAGTAATATCAATTTTCATAATAACAGGCATTGATTCCATATAGTTAGCTTTGAAAGTTATTCTATATCCACCATAATCATCATCTTTTCTAATTAACTCTATTTTCTGTACTTCAAATGTAACTCCATCATCAATTTTTATATTACAAATTTCATTAATTTTATTTGTAATATTTTCTTCTGTCAATTTAAAACCTTTGATTGTTGTATCCATATCCATAGTTGTTCTACTATCAATTCCAAGCATAGCAGAGATTAACATTCCACCTTTTAGAATAAAATTATCTTTATATTTCGAAATAGAAATTCTTTCAAGTAATCTTTCAAGCATATATGTTTGTAATACAGATTGTGCCGAAACTTTATTTTCTTTTGCAATGTTATTGATTATTGCTTTTAGACTCATTGCATTTCTTTTCATCCAAGCACCTCCATATATTGAGCCAATATTTTTTCTATTTTAAATTTTGTTACATATTCTGATAATAAAATAAGGTTTTTATCTTTTCTTTTCATATATTCGTTTATTGCTGTATTAAAGATTTGCAAATCGATTTTATTCCTGTCTCTAATAATATCACAAATGGTTCTTTCAACATTATAAATTCTTATTACAAAACCATCATCCAATTTTAATTCTGTTAAACCAACATCATGAAATTCTTTTTTTATATAATGAACATTTAATAAATCGTTTTTTACTCTATTATTACTAGGAAAAGTCATATCGAATTGTAATGGTGTGCGATCCGTCATTCCATAAAAATATAAAGCTGTATTATGAGAGTATATACCATTTTTATATTTTTCTCCTATTAACCAAAATTCATTTATATCTTTATTTGGCTTTGCATATATTCCATGAGCTATTCTTTTTAATAATTTTTTTTCAACTAATGAATTTAAATCATGTCTGTTCATGTTATAATCTTCTAGTTTATGTGCATATATAATTCCATTATTTTTATCTATAATCTTTTCATAATTATCCATAATGCACCTCCAACATTTCATATACATATTATAGTCCAAATGTATATGAAATGTCAATAATGTTATTGCATGAATATGTATAAAAAAGCCAAAAAATTATACATATTTTTAAAACATGTATAATTTTGGTTTTCAAATCTTAAAATTTATTTTTTATATTTTATATTAAAAAAAATTTTTATTTATATAATTTATTATTAGTCTAACAGAAGATTGCACAAAATTTTATTTAATATATTTTCATAGCTATTATATATTAAAAAATGTGCTATCCCCCCTACTCTATTGTTTCAATAACCTCCGCAACTTACTTAAATTTCTCTCTCATCCTTTTTCCCAATTTTTTTCCTTTCTTGCAAACTATGAGTCATCATCTCTAAAAGTTCTATTTTTGTTAAACTAAATTTTTTCATACAATATTTTAATGTTTGATTTCTTGTCATACCAACATTTAAACACATATGCATTACATCTATAGGCGTGGAATTTTCTTGTATTTGCATTTCTAATTGCATTTGTTTTTCTTCAAAAGAAGAAATGTTTGAACTTTTTATTTTTTTATTATCTAAAGTTTCATCTGATAATTTAAGAATTCTTATCCTTCTTTTACCACCTCTCATATTATTCCAATTCAAATAAGTAATACCTAACATTTGTGCAAAATCTGATTCTGTTATTTCTTCTTTAAAAGGTTCATATAATTGTAATAACTCTTCGTAACTTATAAGTTTATTTGCATATCCAGCTTTTATAATTTCTTGTTTTATCTCATTTACCCTTTCTTCAGATATTTGCTTACTCACTGGTTTTAATATTCTTGCTCTAGAATTTGCATTTCTCATATTACTCCAATTAGTATAAGTAATACCTATCACTTGTGCAAATTCTGATTCCGACATTTCAGTTTTATATGCATTATATAATTGTAAAAATTCATCATAATTTATAACTTTATCTTCAAACCCTTGTCTTCTTATTTCTTCTATAATTTGATTTATTCTATCCTCTGATGCTTTTTTATTTAATCCAGAGGCATTTATTTTTGTTCTATTACCTTTGTGTTTAATACTTTGCCAGTTATCATAAGTTATTCCTAAGATTTTAGCAAACTCTTTTTCTTTTATGGTAGAACTATATGGCTCATATAAATTTAAAAATTCTTCATAGCTGATACTCATGTTAAAATAAATCTTATTACCTAATTCTTTTATTATTCTTTTTTCTAAATCTTCAAACTTATTCATCTCTATAATCACCCTAACTTTTTACTATTTCATTATGAAATATTTTACTAAAAAAATCAAGTAATTTTCTTGAATTTATTACAATATTGGTATATATTATTTCCAGAATGTTTTGTGCAATTAAACCATTGTACTAAATTCACGTTAAGGACTCTGGCATTATAACAAATGAAATTTTAGAGGTGAAAATATTATGATAAATTCCGATTTAAATCCTGAATATGTAAATTCATTTTTAGACTATTCAGCTGTGGTTTTAAATAAATCTCCTAATTCTGTTAAAGAATATAATTATGACTTAAATATGTTCCTAAAATATATGAAAATTCACTTAAAAATAACTAAGGAAACAGATTTTTCTAAAATAAATATTAGAGATTTTGATATACAAACTTTGAAAAAAATAACTACAAATGATATTAACTCCTTTCTCTCCTACCTCGCTTTAAATCAAGGAAGTAAGCCAGCTACCAGAGCTAGGAAAATATCTACAATAAGAATATTCTTTGCATATTTGTATGACCAGAAGCTAATTGATGATAATCCTGCTTTAGGTATAAAAACACCAAAACAAGAAAAACGTATGCCTAAATATTTGTCTTTGGATGACAGTAAAAAGCTTTTAAGTGTTACAGCTGATGAAAATGATGAAAACAAGGAAAGAGATTATGCAATTATTACTCTATTTCTTAATTGTGGATTACGTTTGTCCGAGTTAGTAGGAATAAATATTTCTAATATAGACTTTAGCGAAAATAAACTTACTGTAATTGGTAAAGGCAATAAAGAACGTACTATTTACTTAAATGAAGCTTGCATAAAAGCAATACAAGATTATTTATCAGTTCGCCCAAAAGAGGGTGTTAAAGTTGATTCTAAAGGCTCTAACAAAGCACTATTTTTGAGTAAGAGAAAAGAACGAATTAGTAATCGTATGGTTCAATATATAGTGGAACGAGAATTAATGAAAGCTGGGCTTGATACTTCTAAATATTCTACTCATAAATTAAGACATACTGCAGCTACTTTAATGTATCAGTATGGACATGTGGATATACGTGCTTTACAAGAGCTTTTAGGTCATGAAAGTATAGCTACTACAGAAATTTATACTCACGTAAGCAATGAACAAGTTAGAGATGCAGTCGAAAGAAATCCTTTGAATGGTGTATAAATAATATAAGACAGCACTTTGCTTTACATAACAACATATTATATAGTAATAAGTTGTTAAAGAAAGGAAGTGTTGTTTTTTGAAATTAGAGGATAAAAAAATAGGATTTGCATTCACTGGTTCTTTCTGTACTTTTAAAGCCGTATTAGAAGAACTTAAAAAAATAAAGAAAGAAAAAGCTGATATATTACCGATAATGTCATATAATTCGTATAATTTGGATACTAAATTTGGTAAAGCACAAGACTATATAGATGAAGTTAAAGAAATTACTGGAAAAGCTGATATAATTCATACAATTCAAGGAGCTGAGCCTATAGGGCCAAAGAAACTTACAGATATAATGGTAATTGCTCCATGCTCTGGAAATACTATCGCAAAACTTGCTAATGGTATAACAGATACTCCTGTACTTATGGCTACAAAATCTCATTTAAGAAATAATAATCCAGTTGTAATAGCTATTTCTACAAATGACGGATTATCTGGAAGTGCTGAAAATATTGGAAAATTATTAAACAGAAATAATTATTTTTTTGTACCATTCAAGCAAGATAATCCGATTACAAAACCTCGCTCGTTAGTAGCTGATTTTAAGTATTTAATTCCAACAATAGAAAAGGCTCTTGATAAAGAACAAATTGAGCCTATAATTTTATGAATTTAAGATTTGAAATAAAATTTAGGATTTTATTTAATAAAAATTATATATGAATCAAGGTGCCTTTAATTTTAGATAAAGTACTATAATTAAAGACACCTCGATTTCAGATAAAAGCCTGAAATAATAAATATTCGTTTTACAAATTATTATCCCAAATAATCTTGTATTATATTTCTTACTATTGGAAGAAGATAATGACTTCCTCCTTTATTTTCTACATTTTCTATCATGTTTATCATTAGAAGTTGCTCGTCATCTTCATCACTTACTATAAAGGTGTTAAACCACCCTAACTCTTCTCCCTCATCTTCTCCTGCTCCTTTTAGTTCTGCTGTGCCTGTTTTTCCAGCTAGTGTTACTCCACTTATTCTTGCTTCGTGGCCAGTTCCATTTGCATTTTCTACTACTTGCACTAAGTCATCTCTTATCTCTTCTGCAGCTTCTTTTGAGAAAGCATCTTCAATCCAATATTCTGGCTCATCAGAAGTTGATTTGTATTCTATATATGGCTTAACCATATTGCCTTCATTTACAAATGCAGAATAAATTGATGCCACATGTAATGGATTTACTAGTATTTTTCCTTGTCCATATCCAGAGTCGGCTAAATTTATTTCTGATGAGAATTCGTTATTACTTCCGAATTGTGATGTTGACATTGAAATTGGAAAATCCATTTCTTTATCAAATCCAATGTTTAATAGTTGTTCTACAAATGTGTCTGCACCAATTCGAATTGCAGCTTTTGCGAAGTATACATTGTCTGAATAAATTAGAGCATTTCGTAAATTTGACGTACCACCATAAGTAGTTAATGTTGTAACTCTATAGTCTCCCCAACTTTCATCTTTTTGCCAGCTTAAAGTACTACTTCCAAAGCTTTCTGTTGCTGTAAAGCTATTAGTTGTAAGTCCCACAGCTCCTGTTATTGGTTTAAATGATGAACCTGGAACCCATGTACTTTCATATCTTGCAAACATTGGCGTGTTTTCGTCGGTGCTTAGAGCTTGCCATTCTTCATCTGTAAATCCTGTTATGAATTTATTTGAGTCAAAGCTTGGTGTACTTACCATTGCTAATACCTCACCAGTTTTTGGATTCATTGCAACAGAAAAGCCGTTATCATTTCCATATTCTTCATATATTTTTTGTTGTAATTCTATGTCTATTGTAGTTCTAATGTCTTCACCATCTTCAATATCAGTTTCTGCAATAGTTTTAAGTACTGCCTCATTTGCGTCAACTATGTATATGCCTGTACCATTTTTCCCTCTTAGTCTGTCTTCAAATGCTAATTCTAAGCCGTTTTTTCCGATTATACTACTTGCAGTATATCCTTCTCCTTTGTGGGCTTCAAGTTCTTCCTCACTTATGCCTCTAACATATCCTATAAGATGTGCTGTAATTTCACCGTAAGGATATTCTCTTTCTCCATTTTCGTTATTTGTAGCAAGTATGTTTCCGTTTCTATCTAATATATCTCCTCTAGAACCTGAGTTTGAATATACTCTTACTTTATAGCTTTCCTGCAATTCTGGGAATATTAAATTAGAATACCAGTTTATATAATACTTATTATCATCTTGTCTATCAAATGTCATATCATAATCATAACTTAGTTCACCTGCTAAAGTGTCAAAATTCATTGTGTATTTTGCTGAGTATGTTTTATCTCTTTTATTAATTGTAACATTAACATTACTTATTTCTATATTTGTAGCCTCTATTCCCTCATATATATTTTTGTTTCTTGCAAGATATGTATCTTTATCAACACGACTTTTGGTTGAATCTGAAATTAGCAAATACATACCTTCGTAATCTTGATTTTTTAGGCATTCTATATATGCGTTTAAAACTTCTTCTGGCGTGTTTTTATCCATATTTGATATAATATACCAAGATACAATTCCTGCTATTAAAAGTAAGATTACAATTACTGTGATAATTACTCCAACTTTTTTAGAACTTTTTTTATTTTCTTCTTCCATAAAACCACCTCACTAATCAGCTATGTAATTATTTATTTTTGAATTTATTTTATATAGTTTTTCGTTTATTTTTTCTAATATTTTAGTAATAATAGGAACTTTTTTAATTCCATAATATGATACTCTTCTTATTAAATCAATGCATAAACAAATAATAAACACCATAGCTATCATTATCAGAATATATGGTAACATAAACCATGAATCTGCATATTGCATAATTCCCATTTTCAACCACATTGTATCTCTTATGTTTATGCTTTGATGTATTAAATAAATAGAGAATACTGAAGGTGAAATAATAGTAATAATCTTTGAAATAAACTTAGACTTTATAGTAATTGTTTTAAACTTATAAAATATGAGTATAGTCATTATTAATATTAGTATATTGCTATATTCTCTAAATTCACTTATTATTCTCTTTATTAAACTATAAATTATATTGTTATCAATCAGTTTTAATATGATAGACAAAATTATAAATATAAATGTTGCAATAGCGGTAAATAAAATATATTTAACCAAACAATATTTTTTTGGCTCTATTGTAACAAATTTTCTCATATAAGCACCAATCATATAAACTAATATTACAGGTAACATTGTCCCAGTTAGCGTTCCACCAGGATTAAATATAACTTTAATTATTCCAATCATAATGATAGAAGTAATAAGTAGATATTTAAATTGCTTTCGATTTAATTTATTAAGCATAACATTAAGGATTGGTGATAAAAAATACAACACTATATAAGCATTTATAAACCAATACTCCCCTGAAAGAATTGGGAAAAAAGAAACAAAAGCTGCACTTGTTACACTTTGTATATTTAGATTAAAAAAGTTACATATTATATATATTAATATAGAATAGAAAATAGTTTTTCCCCATAACGTTAATATTCTTTTAATATTAAATTTCTTGTCTATGGAATAATATCCAGAGATAATTAGAAATATTGCATTTGCTGTTAATGAAAAGAAATCTAAAAGTCTTATTGCTATTATATTATACACACTAATAGAAGTATTCCCTAACAATTGTCCATTACCCAGACAATGAAGTGTAATAACCATAAACATCGCAACTATTCTTAATAATTCCATATTTGTGTCTCTAGTTTTTCCATTCTTTTGTACATTTGTTTCTTCCATAACATCCCTCTATTATTTATCTTAACACTATTTAAAACCAAATTAAGCACTAAATAGATTATATCTACTTAATGCTTAATCTAAAGTTTCTTTCTATATCTATTTTTTAATACTGTTCTTATTTATATTATTTTACTAATTCTGCAGTATCTCTTGCTATCATAAGCTCTTCGTTAGTTGGTATAACATATACTTTTACTTTAGAATCAGGTGTAGTAATTTCTACTTCTTTTCCTCTACAGTTATTTTTCTCGTCATCTATTTTTACTCCCATAAATTCTAGGTATTCGCAAATTTGTTTTCTAGCACTTATTCCATTTTCGCCTATACCACCAGCAAATGTAATAACGTCTACGCCTTTCATTTGTACAGCAAGCTTTCCTATATAGCCAGCAACTTGGTAAACAAAGTTATCTATTGCAAGCTGTGCTCTTTCATTTCCTTTTTCTGCTTCAGCTTCTATATCTCTATCGTCTATACTTACACCAGAAAGGCCTAATTTTCCTGATTTTTTGTTTAGAATTGTATCCATTTCATCACAAGATAAGTTCTCTTTTTTCATTAAAAATGTTACGATTGATGGATCTATATCTCCAGATCTAGAACCCATTGGCACACCAGCTAGTGGTGTTAATCCCATTGTTGTTTCTATAGATTTTCCACCTTCAATTGCACATAAACTTGCGCCTTGTCCTAAGTGGCAAGCAATTATTTTTAAATCTTCTACTGGTTTTCCCATAACTTCTGCTACTCTTTTTGAAACAAACCTATGTGATGTTCCATGAAAACCATATTTACGTACTCCGTATTTTTCATAATATTCATAAGGAATAGCATACATATATGCTTTTTTAGGTAAGGTTTGATGAAATGCTGTATCGAATACTGCAACCATTGGTACACCTTTCAAAGCTTTTTTGCAGGCTTCAATTCCTGTAATTCCAGCTGGATTATGTAATGGTGCTAGAGGTATACATTCTTTTATTGTTTCTTCAACCTCGTCAGTAATAACAACAGATTTGCTAAACTTTTCTCCTCCGTGAACTATTCTATGTCCTACGGCATCTATTTCGCTTAAGTCTTTAATTACTCCATAATCTTTATCTAATAGTTGTTCTATAACTAATTTTATCCCTTCTTCGTGGTTTGCAATCTTTTTCTCTATTTTATGTTTTTCACCATTTACAGTATGTGTTAAAAAAGAGTCCTCCAAACCAATTCTCTCTAAGTATCCCTTTGCCATTACTTCTTCTGTTTCCATATCAATTAATTGATATTTTAAAGATGAACTTCCACAGTTTACAACTAAAATTTTCATTAAAAAACCTCCTAAAATTTATATATTTATGTAAAAAATATGTTGTACCTACATTGTTTTCTAATTCATTGTTTAAATTTGCAATTTTTTCTATATAATGAATTAGCTCTTTTATTTTTCTTGAGCTTGTACGGCAGTTATTGCAACAACTCCTACAATATCATCACTATTGCATCCTCTTGATAAGTCATTTACAGGTTTTGCAATACCTTGACACAAAGGTCCATAAGCCTCAGCTTTAGCTAATCTTTGTACTAATTTATATCCTATATTTCCTGCATCTAAGTTAGGGAATATTAAAGTATTTGCTTCACCTTTTAAAGGGCTACCTGGTGCTTTACTTGCATTTATTTCTGGAATTATTGCAGCATCTAATTGCAATTCTCCATCACATATTAAGTTTGGCATCTTTTCTTTTAATAATCTAGTAGCTTCTACAACTTTTTCTGTTAATTCAGAATGTGCACTTCCATAGGTCGAATATGAAAGCATTGCTACCTTTGATTCTTTTCCTGTTAATTGTTCAAAGCTTTTGCTTGAAGATATTGCTATTTCTGATAATTCATCTGCTGTTGGATTTTCTACTAGTCCACTATCTCCAAATATAAATATTCCGTTTTCTCCGTATTTGCAGTCTGGTACAACCATTAAGAAAAATGCAGAAACTAGTTTTGTTCCAGGAGCAGTTTTTAATATTTGAAGTGCAGGTCTTAATGTATTTGCAGTTGAATGACAAGCGCCTGATACTAATCCGTCAGCATCTCCCATTTTTACCATCATAGTTCCAAAATACATATTATCTTTTAACATTTCTCTTGCCTTGTCTTCTGTCATTCCTTTAGCTTTTCTTAGTTCATAAAATGCGTTAGCATATTCTTCAAATTTATCTGAAGTTTCTGGATTTATTACTGGAATTCCCTCTATATTTATATTATTTGCTTTTGCTAGTTTATTTGCCTCGTCTTCGTTTCCAATAAGAATAATATTTGCAAATCCTTGTTTTTTTACTTTTTGTGCTGCTTCTAGCACTCTTTTATCTTCACTTTCTGTTAGTATTATAGTTTTTATGCTTTGTTTTGCTTTATCTTTTAGTCCATCAATAAATGACATAAAAATTGTACCTCCCTTAAATTACAAAATAACACCTATATTATATATGTTATTTAAGAAAAGTACAAGTAGTTTTGAGTTAATTTTAATTTTAGTAATATCTATAATTCGTCTCTTGATTTGGCATTTGTGTATTGTTTAGGTATGAGTTAGAATAGTTGCTATTTCCTATCATATTCATATTATTATTACCATTATTAAAATTTAGCAACATATTATATGGCAAATTAGAAATTGTTATAAATTTAATTGAGTATAAATCAGCATAAGTTATAACATCGCTCTCTAATGCTCTAAGTAAAATGTAGCTTGCTCCAACATCTATTAGAATTCCTGTTCTATCAACTAAATTATTTGTTCCTATCAGAAATTCTACTCTCATTAGTTTTCCTATGTTTTCTCTCAAAAATGCTGGTGTATAAATATTGTTTGTAAGTGTTTCTGGTGTTTCAGAATTGATAACAACATTTCTGTTTTCTTTTGTTTGAGCATTTTTTTCATTATCCATAATTTCCCTCGTTTCCTTTCTCAAATTATAATTATTATCTAAGTTCTAAGTATTAGAATATGCAGAAGTTGGTCTGTAAAAACAATGTTCCCCTATTCGTGTATGAAATGTACCAGAGCCATTTGAGGGGAACGTACTTCCACAATTTGGTCTAAATGGGTTCAAATACCATAAGCACTCCCCTATTTCATTTAACTTGTTTCCAGACAGAGCCCAGTCTGCAATCTCATAATGTACATCAGTTGGATTCATATTATATATATTTTGTGGATTGTACTGTCCATTTATTGTTTCTCGCACACAGTCAAATTGACCTGGTTGAAATATAATATTTTGAATATTACCTCCTTGTGATACTCTTGCATATTCCCCTTCTGCTACTTGCACTCTATTCATAACAATTGTGGCAATCGCTTTCATGCCGTTCTCCCCCTCGCCACCAGCCTCGCATTGTACGAGTCTCGCAATTAGTTCTCTATCGGAATAAGCCATAAAAAACACCTCACATTATTATATGAGATGTTTTAAGTTTTGTTATATATTTCAATTTTACTTTTTATTTTCTATTGCATCTTGCCTTTGTTCTAAACCAGTTTTGTTTGTTTCATTTACTTCTACGCATTCAAAATCATTTACAATATCGTATAATTTTGAATAGTCTTTATTATTCTCTGCTTCTCCTCTAAAAGTAAATTCATAGTTATTACAAATTCTCGTTTATAACACTCCATATTTCTTCTGGCTCCATATCTTTGCACCAATTTGCTACTCCACCTAAGCCATACTCATTTATAAGTAGTAATTTTTCTTTGTAAGAATCAATATCTTCAATCCACATTTCGCGCGTGTATCCGTTTGAATCATATTTTATATAGTTTTGCCTTGTAACTTCATCCCATACTTTCTCTACTCCTGTTGGTATGTTTCCATCAACGTTTTTCATTGCCACTACATCTGTACGTACTAAATTTCCGTTTTGTGTTGTCCATACTCTAGTATAAAATGGTAGCCCTAATATTATTTTTTCTGGCTCAATTTCTTCCGTTTCTACAAACTTGTCTAAATTTACCTTTACCCATTCATACCCAGAGGTTGTCCCTGGTTCCGTACTTGCTTCTCCGTATTGGTCATAAGCCATAAATACTATATAATCTGCAACATCTCCTATTACATTTCTGTCATAACACATAGACCAGCTTTCTGCTCCATCTGGTGCTGTAACATCTACAGATAAGGTTTTGCCTAGTATTTTTAGACGTGGTTCAAGTTCGATTATAAATCTTGAAAATACATCTGCATCTTCCATATACATATTTTCAAAATCTATGTTTATACCGTCTAGGTCGTATTGTTTAGCCTTTTGTACAATATTTAATATTAAATTTTCTCTTGCTTCATAGTCATTTATTATGTCGGATGTTAGTTGTTGTAAAGAATCGTTTGAAAACATTGCCCATACTTCATATCCGTTACCGTGTGCCCAGTTTATATATGCTTCTCCCCTATAACCTATATTAGTTCTTATTTCTCCGTCACTATTTAATACAAAGAATGATGGAGATACAACATTAACACCTTCAAAACTTTGACCGGTTCTATCTGGTATACTTTCTTCGTTATAAAAATAGTCCCAGAACATATTTATTTTTTCATTAGATGTATTTTCTTCTGTAACCTCAGTGGCATGTACTTCCGTTTTATTGCCTATTGCAGAATTGCTTATATAGCCAATTTTTCCTTTACTTGTTCTTACTTCTGACCACTCATCATTTTCTTCGATTATCATAACCTCTTCGTTTTCTTCTAAATTTGCAATAGTCCTACTTAAGTTTCTCGTACGACTTTTTAAGTTTGTGTTTTTAGTTAATGTCGCAAAAGTTTTATCTCTGTCTTCTGTATCAATAATTACAGTATCAGTTTCAGAAATGTAGGTACAGGTTGCATCGAAGGCTTCCTCTATTTGTGAAAATGGTACATATAGTACGCCATCTGCTTCAAATGG
>CALXVA010000045.1 GCA_944391835.1 uncultured Clostridia bacterium
AGATTAGGAGTAGAACCTGCAGCAATATCAAAATATGAATTAGATATGAGAGAGCCAAATATAGAAGCAATAAAAAAACTAGCCACAATTTTTAATGTTTCAATAGATTATTTACTCGGAAGAACACCAGATGTTTTTGTAGATGAAACAGATAGAGATACACTTGATATATCTGGTATTAAAGATAAATACAACTTTACAAAAAAGAAAATGGATAAAGTAAAAGAAATCTACAAAAATGATACTACACTAAGTACAGCAATAAACGAATTATGTTGTGGTGCAGGTAAAACTACTTTCGGAGAAACTATAACAAATACAAATATTTCAATGGTAGAAATAGATAATATATTTAATGATTTTGCAAGTAGCAAAGATCCTAAACCACAAATTATGATGAAAGTTAAAGATTTAGAAAATAGTATTATAATTGTTGAAATTGATTCTTTTGATGATGAAGAAATGCCACTTGATGCAACAGATAGAATAGCTTTATATACTACAAAATTATCACAAAAATATAATGTGCTTGGTTTAGTAATGACAATTGATAAAGATGAAAATTGTAAAATTATTGATGCTATATATCAAAAAAATAAGGATACTTATTACACTCAATTACATTTGCCTAGAACAGTATTAACTGCTGGAGAGTATATTGATATAATGAGTAGATTGTAAGAAAATTAATTTAATATGTATATTTTGTTATAAATCTAATAAAATAAGAAGGAGAAAATATAGTGAGAGACGAAAAATATTTAAAAGAATTAGTCGAATATTTAAGAAAATTCCCAAAAGAAACTGACTGGTTAGAATTTAAAACTAATTATTATGAACCTCAAATTATAGGTGAATATATAAGTGCATTATCTAATGCAGCAGCATTGAATAATGTTCAATATGGTTATCTAATATTTGGTATAGATGATGATTCTCATGAAATAGTTGGCACGAATATAGTATTAAAAAACAAGAAAAAAGGAAATGAAGAATTAGAATCATGGATAACTAGATTACTTAATCCTAAAATTAATTTTAATTTTTATGATATAGAAATTAATGGTAAGAAAGTAGCTATAATTGAAATTAAAAGAGCAGAATACACAATTACAAAGTTTGAAAGTACAGCTTATATGAGAATAGGAACAAATAAGAAACCACTAAGTGCTTTTGTTGGAAAAGAAAAAGAATTATGGAGGGTAATAAATTCTATGCCTTTTGAAATGTGTATTTCTATTGGAAATCTAACAAGTACAGAAGTACTACAAAAATTAGAGTATTCTTCATATTTTGATTTATTAGGTATTCCATTACCAGACAATGTTACACGGAATATTAAATTATTTACAGGAAGAGGAATTTATAAAAAAGAATGAAAATGGAAAATGGGATATTACTAATTTAGGTGCGATTTTATTTGCAAAAAATCTGAATGATTTTAAGAATATTAAAAGAAAAAGTATTAGAGTAATTCAATATGACGGAAAAAATAAATTAAAGACAATTAGAGAAGAAGTAGGAGATAAAGGGTATGCAATTATATTTGAAGGAATTATAAAGTATATTAATACAATAATACCTAAAAATGAAATTATAGGAGAAGCATTAAGAAAAGAAGTATCTATGTATCCTGAATTAGCAATTAGGGAAGCTGTTGCCAATAGTTTAGTACACCAAGATTTTAATATATCAGGAACTGGACCTATGGTAGAAATTTATACAGATAGAATAGAAATAACAAACCCTGGGAAACCCTTAGTAAAAATTGATAGATTTATTGATAATCCTCCAAAATCAAGAAACGAACAATTAGCTTCTTTTTTAAGAAGAATAGGTGTATGTGAGGAACGTGGCAGTGGATTTGATAAAATAGTATATTCCACAGAAATATATCAATTACCTGCACCCAAAATTGAAGTTTATGATGAAGATACTAAAGTAACACTATATGCACATATGGCTTATGAGGATATGAGTAAAGAAGATAAAATAAGAGCTTGCTATATGCATGCATGTTTAAAATACGTTAGCAATGAACATTTAACAAATGCATCTTTGAGGAAACGATTTGGAATAACACAAAATTCAGTTGTATCTAAAGTAATAAAAAAAGCATTAGATGATGGAAAAATAAAACCTTATGATAAAGATACAGCACCTAGATATATGGAATATATTCCTTATTGGGCTTAATTTAAGTTTCCGGTAAGTTTCCATTATACTATTAAAATTTAGTTGATAAAAATTTAGAATTCTTGAATTCCTTGATAATCAAGGAATTCAAGAATTTATGTAAATTTTAAAAATAACAATTTAAGTTTCCGGTAAATTTCCATTCTTCATATTTTTTATTTTTTATTTGTAATTATTTCTTCTTCATGTCCATCATCATATACCCAATGAATGTATTTAAAATCTCCACCAATTCTTGTATATTCGTTTCCACCATCAATTGAACATGCTCCACATTTACATTTTTTATAATCGTGAACACTTAAAGATTCAATTATATCATTACATTTTAAACATTTAATTTTCATATTTTCACTCGCCTTTTATAATTTTTATTTAAAGTTATTATACAGAAATTTAAAAAATTTTTCAATAAAATTTATTCTACTGCATTCAAACTACATTCAAAAAATGTCGAAGTGCTAGAAAATAGGTGATTCTCAAAAGCAAATTCTCCTCACCTCGACCATTTTTTTGCAATTTTTGCAAAAAGTCGAGAGAATTTATAAAAATTCAAAAACATTCAAATATGCTATTTTCTAAGGAAATTAGGAACTAGCATATTTTTTATATTCTTGAAAAATTTGAATATTTTATTCCGCAAAAAATTCCGCAACTTAATTTTTTATAATTTTGCGGAACAAAAAAATTCCGCGAAGTTAGTTTCCCTTGATATATCAGCAAAAATCCTTATTCCGCAAAATTTTTAAAGAAAGGAAAACTATTGTTATGGATTTTATACCTTATAAAGTAAATGAGGTTTTAGAAAATGTCTTTTATCAAATTCCAAAAGAATTATTTACAAACCCAGCTTACAATAATCTAGATTCTAATAGTATTCTTTTATATGGACTATTGCTTGATAGATTATCTGTATCTATGAAAAATAAATGGATTGATAAAGAAGGAAATATATATCTTATTTACTCAAGAAAAGAAGCACAAAAGATGTTAAAACTTTCTGATAAACCTGTATCGAAAGCATTTAAAAAGCTTGAAGAAGCAAAACTTATATATGAAATAAGAAGTGGATTTAAAAAGCACAATATTATATATGTTGGAAAAATAGTCCACCAAAGTGTTGAAAAAACTATGAATCGTATAATGTCCGATTCAAGAAACGGAGAAAATACGATTCATGAATCGGAAATAATACGATGTAGTAATAATAAATATAATAAAAATAATTATAGTAAAAAGAAATTCCCTGAAAAAAGTGGATGGAATTATGAGCAAAGAACATACACTGCAGAAAAACTTGAATCTTTATACTGTAGTATACCGAAAGGAGAATGAATTTTATGAGAAATAATATAACTTATCACAAAGAAGGAGATTATTTAATATCTAATTTAACAATTGAAAATGATAATAAAAACTATCATATTGGAAAGTATGGACATTTAAGACTTAAATATCTTAAAGAACACAAAAGAGGATTTTATACTGAATTAATGATGATTGGACAACTTGCAAATCATTTATCAGATGTTGATGAAGTTGCTACTAAAATGGTTTCAGATACTATAAAGAAACTAGCAAAGCAAGAAGGAATAAACGAAGAATTAAAAGCAACAAATCAACTTGGGTGGGTACAAGCTATGAATAATATAAAAAATAGAATAGAAGAAATTGTATTTAAAGAATTAACTAACTTTGAGAATACTAAAAAGCTAGTTGAAAGTATTACCTATGATATTCCTGAAGAAACAGATATAAAAGATTTGAAAAAATTTATGTTCAATAAAAATGAGAAAATTTTAAATGATGTTATAAAACCAAAAGAAGAAATAATAAAAGAATTAGCTATTGAAAATAAATCACTAAAAAAGGAGCTTTCAAAACAATCTAAAATTGTAAATGAAGCTACTAAATATCAAAAAGAACGTGATTCTATAATTGCTGATAATAGAGCTTTGCATAATAAAGTAGACAATTTAGAAAATGAATATAAGAAAAAATCCTCTACTCTTGAATGGGAATATGAAAATAAATATAACAAGTTAGAAAAGGAAAATAATAGGCTTTACAAAATAATTGATAGATTCTATACTACCATTGAAAAATTTATTGAATGTATTTGTAATAGATTTAATTTTGGAGAATCAAAAAAGCTTATTCGAAACTTTGAAAAAGAAACTAATACTTTTATAGATCCAGTAAAACAAATAACAAAAGTGAATTCTTTCATGCGGAATTTTATCGTATTCATTTTTAGGTAAGTATTTTAATATTTCTAATACCTCTGCATATGCTCTAGAATATTTTCCATCATTCATGTTTACTTTTCCTTTCCTTTGCATTTTCATATGTTTTTATCATTTCAATTATTGCTCCGTATTTTAAATTTTTTGAGAGTATATGCAACATTAACTATTCTAATGAGATTGAATTAGTATTGTTTAATCCGTTGTTTAAACATATTCTTTTTATTCAACTAATATATTTATTTCTTGTGTACTTAAATTATAATATATTATGTACTTTCTCAACCGCTTTGATTGTATCATTAAATTCAATTTCTTTTGCATAATCATGTTCTTTTCTATACTTGTCCCATCTAGCTGTTAAAATTTTATCTTCTAAAATGTTTTTTATTATTGTATTAAAACTTTTTAAATATACTTCAGAATTTCTGTGTTTGAAAGTTGTATGAATAGCTGATTTTAATGTAATTATATCTATATCACTCCATTTATAAGTTGCAAAATAATATAAATCATAATAATCTTTCATTCTACTATTAGCTATATTTCTTTTTAAAATTATTTCTAATTTCTCAGCAATTATTGTTTCATAATTATATGTATATAAGTTGATATTTTCATTTTCTAACATCGTTTTATAATTATATTCTATTGCTTTTGGTGTAATCAAATCTCCTGTTGAAATATCTACCCCAAAAGGTATTCTTAGATTGCTTAATTTCGCAATTAGTTTAAATCTATAACCACCATATTCACTATCTTCTTTTATTGGCATATTTTTATCTATTTCAAAAACTACATTATCATCTATTTTGATAGATATAATCTTATTTATCATTTCTTCTATTACACTTTTTTCAAAATTCATTCCTGTAATATTTGCATCTATATCCATTGTTGTTCTCATATTAATTCCCATTATAGAAGATAATAAAAATCCGACCTTTTATAATAAACTTTTCATTATATTCTGATTTTGATAATCTTTCTAAAAATCTTTCAAACATATAATTTTGTAATACTTCTTGAACAGATAAGCCATTTTCTTTTGCAAAATTTTTAGATTTGTCCATTAAAGATTGAATATTTTTTATCATATCATTACCTCCATTATTGCTCTTACTTTTTTCTCACATTTTAGTTTTTTTGCATACTGTACCAACGTTGATCCGTCAATTTCATTATCTATGAAAGCATTTTTAATAATTTTATTTCTTTGCTCTATATCTAGCCCACATTTATTTTCATTTTTTACAATATCACAAATTGTTCTCTCAAGATTATAAGATTTTATAGTATTTCCAAATGGTGATTTTATTTTTATTACACCAAGTTCTAGATTTTCTCTACTAACATAATGAACTCTTATTTGTTTAGTATTTATCGAACTAACATTATAATCATTTGGTATTGTTATATCTATTATATTTGGAGTTACTTCTGTTTTATTAAAAAAGAATAGAGCAGTATTATAAGAAAATATTGCATTTTTATATCTATTCTGAATTATAAAATATTCATCTTCAAAACTGTCAGTCTTTCCGTAAAGCCCTTTTCCTATTCTAGATATATAATTATCTTCAATCAGTTTATTTATATAATAAAATCCAATTTCAGCGTCTTTAAACTCTTTGGTTGTTATTACATTATTTTTTTTATTTACAAAATTTACTACTTTTTCATAACTTTTCATGATTTTACCACCACACTGAAATTATATCACTTTTTCAGTGTAATAGTCAACTAAATTAAATAATAATATGTTAAAAATTTCATTTTTTACTTTTTCCTCTTCTTACTCAATCCTTTTATCAAACTATCAGATAATTCTTGGCAAAGAGCCATATTTAGCAAAATAATTTAATAATTCAAAATCTTGTATTGTTTCTTTAAAAAATTCTTTTTTCCCTATATTTAAAGTTTCAACTAACAAGTCATCGATATGTTCTGTTAAACTAATTGTTTTTTTAGTTGCATTTTCTTCTGGCATCTTTAAAAATAAAAAAAATAAAACACCACCATGGCTCAATAGTTTTGGTGGTGTTTTATTTTTTTCATATAATTTGTTTAAAACTCATATGCTTCCATATCTTCCAATATAACGGCTTTATCTGTAAAATCTTTAATTTTTTCCTTATTTTCAGTGTGCATTGGTATAACTGCATTTGGCTTAGTTATTTCTATTACTTGATTAAACGCTGTGTAATCTGCGTGCCCACTTACGTGTAAATTATAAATATCTATATTTAATTCTTTCATTCTATCCAAAAACTTTTTATAAATTTCTTCCTTTTGGTAGCCTTCCCACATAGAGTAAACAACACAACAATTATTTAAAACCTTATCTTTTAATCTCTCTATATCCTTTAACATAGAAACACGAATATTCATTATGAATTTGCCGTGAAGCAGTTTTCCTGTTTTATTTATTTTTTCTTGAAATGGCTCTATATATTTTTTATATTCTTCATTATCTCTTTTTATATATACACTATCTGGCAAATATACTCCAATATTTTTGGAATTTAAAGCATTTGGTATTTTTTGTGTTACTAATTGTAATACATTGCTTAAAACTATATCGTGTATTACTGTTTTTCCTGTTCTATTTGCTACTCTTTGCATTGTTGTAACTCTGTCAATATTTGTTGTAGACATTAGCATTAGTACTTGGTCATAATTTTTTGTTTTTTGGGCAATATCATCTACTAAATCTGTTTCTGTTTTTCTTTTTACTTGTTCTCTTGAAAGTGTAGTTCCTTCTGTTATTAGTACATCTATTTTTCCTATCTTTTTGAGTGTACTTTCTAATAAGCCCCCTTTATATCCGTGATTTCTAAAATCTCCTGTGTGTAATATTCTTTTTCCTTCCGCCTCTATTAGTATCATAAATGAGTTATATGCACTATGATCTACTATATATGGAGTTATTTTCATATCTTTTATGGTAATAGGCTTCTCTTCTTCAAGATTTATAGTTTTTCTATGAATTTTACCTTTATTTTTTGAAAAGCAAAATACAGTTTCAAAGATTTCTCTACTTAAATCAGACATATATACCGGCACACCATCTAAAATATCATCTATTCTTCCCATATGGTCTTGGTGATTATGTGTAATAAATACTCCATCATAAGCTGGTTTCCCTGTTGTTAATCCTTCTATATTTTCTAGTCTTTTTACTCCATCTAAATCATCACCAAAATCTATAATTATTTTTGCTTCTTTTGATGATATTTCTGTGAATACTCCACCTATTTGATTTGTTCCTTTTAGAATCCTTATTTGCATAAAATGTAACCTTTCTATAAACTACTCTCTATTCTTTTTATTTTTTTATCACTTTCTTCAAAATATATCCAATGATATTCCAGTTTATCTTCTCCGTAAGGAAGTGGAAAAGTTTCAAACGTTTCATAAGTTCCGTCTTTTTTTATAGGCATTGCCAAGCAAACCCTAATTGTTATTTTTTTAGGAATACTGCCATTAAATCCAAAAATTTTATACCATTTTTCTCCACTATTAGAATGTAGTAAATTTAATATAAATATAGCATAAGCTGTTGCTTGTTCTAAAACTTTATCTATATTTTCTTGTGGTTTATTTTCATCTTTTAGCTCTATAACTGTTATTTTCTTTCCTTTAGTCCTTGCTAAAATATCTATGTTGCCTCCACAAGCTCCATTTTTTCCTCCTAGTTCAATGTTTTTTGAAGCAGTTATAGCTGTTGGCATTGGTAAGCGAAATCCTACAAAAGTTACAGGCTGTATTCCACATAGCAATTTATCTTTTGAACTTTCTTTTAAAAATTCTGTTAATAGTGCACTTTCTATTCTATGTTCTTCATTATTTTTATCTTTATTATTCCTTAAAGCCTCTCTTTCCATAAAGAATTTTCTAAATTTTTTAGCTTTTTCACTTTTATTCCAACTTACATTGTCTAGTTCAATATTGCAATCAAAATTATTTTTATTACTTTTATTATATTTTTTAGTAGATATAGTAACATCTTCATCACTTTTAACAGCAATTTCAGCCACTTCTTGTCCTAAGTACCTAACAGATATATTCATTTCGTTTTTATTTATTCTTGAAATAGTTTCATAATAAGTAAATGGTTTTCTTTTATAGAATTTTTTTCTTAATTTTGCTTGTTCTTTTTCATTTTCCAGAATAGAATTTGCTCTATTTTCATAAATTTTTTCCCAATTTCTATCTTTGTTTAATATTTCGTCTGTTTGAATAATAGCTTCTTTTAACCTTTCCCTTATATCCTCTATTTTCATATTTTACCATCCTTTCTTAAAATTTTATCATATATTATTTTCAGTATAGCATATAAAAAAATTTTTTTCTACTTGTGCTCAAATAAAAAAAGAGTAGATTTATCTTCTAAATTTATTCTGATTACAAATTATACTCTTTTATATCTTCTACAATCCACAATTCCTGATAAATATGTGGATAATCTTTCTCCTTCAATTAGTTTTTCTTTCTGTTGTTTGCTTAGATTTTTTATCTGATATTCTAATTTACAAGCTAATGATTTGTCTTTGCTTCTCCAAGCGACCTCTAATCTAGTTGCCTTATGTGATTTAGTATATTTAGCACCATTTCTTGATATATGGTCCTTTATTCTCTTTTCTAAATTGTTGGTCATTCCTGTATATATAGAATTATCTTCACATCTTACCATATATGTGTAATACATTTAATTTCTCCTATGCAATATATTCTACTCTAAAACTAACGCTTTCTTAGGGCAAAAATTTGAACATTTACCACATTTTATGCATTTATCATAATCTATTTTAGGTGCATTAAATCCTTCTTGTGATAACGCTCCAACAGGACAAACTTTTACTGCTGGGCAATTATGATTTTGTGGGCAATTTTCTGTTATTATTTTTAACTTCTTTTCCATATATTTACCTCTCCTTTGCAACAAAAAACTCTTCTAAATGTTTCGGTTTATTATATTTACGAATCACATATATAATAACACAAAATAACATTTTTTGAAGAGTTTTTTAATTTTATATTACAAATTTTTTACACTAGGTCCATATAAAAGTCTTCCTTTATAGTCATATCTTGAACCGTGGCAAGGGCAATCCCAAGTCTTATCCAAGTTGTTCCAAGTAAGTTCGCAACCCAGATGCTTGCATACAGGGTCTACTTTGTATATTTCGTCTTTCTCATTTTTATATATTCCCACTTTTTTTCCATCAATTTCAACTATCTTTCCTTCTCCTTTTTGTATTTGATTTATTTCTTCTTTTGGTATTTCTAGTTTTTTTATTACCAAAGAATCTATACTTTCTTTTACTATATTACCAACTTCTTTTATATTTTTTATTGGCTCTACTCTTGTTGAAGTGAATATTTCTTCATATTCGTTTTTAAATCCTAGTATTTTGTCTGTTATTATATCTGCTGCTATTTTTGAGCTTGTTATTCCCCATTTATTAAATCCCGTAGCTACAAAGCAATTTTCCCATACTTTAGAAAATTCTCCTATATATGGTATTTTGTCTAAGGTTATACAGTCTTCTGTATTCCAATGATATTTTATTTCTCCATTTGGATATATTTCTCTTGCTATTTTTTCTAACCTTGTATATGAATCACTTAAATCCATCTCCTCGCCGGTTTTGTGGTCAGAACCTACTACGATTAGTACATACCCGTCTTTATCTTTTGCCATTCTTAATGATATTGTTGGTTTTTCCGAATTTATATACATACCATTAAATATTTTTTCTTTAGTCCTCATTCCTACTGCATAACTTGTAGATTGATACATTTTCAAAAAGTAAAATCCCGGTATGTTAACTATTGGATATTTGGTTGTTAAAATTAAATATTTTGTTTTTATTTCTGCTCCATTTTCAGTTTTTATTATATAGCAATCATCTTCATCTATAACATCAACTGCTTTTGTTTCTTCAAATATTTTCATTCTTGGGCCATTACATATTTGTGCAAGTGCATTTGCATATTTATATGGATTAAATTGTGCTTGTCTATCGAACCTTACTCCTGCAACAGTTTTTATTAAATTACTTATTTCTATATCTTTTGCTTCTAAGTATTCTGCCTTTCCACCAAAACTATTTATAACATTTGTTTCGTCTTTTAATTTTTGAATATCTTCAATAGTTCCTGTAAATACATAAGATGGTTGATATTCGAAATCGCACTCAATTTTCTCCTTATTTATTATGTTTGCTATGTTTTCTATAGCTTCTTCATTTGCTTTGTAGTAATTTTTAGCATAATCTATTCCCTTAGAATCAGCCAAATATTTATATATTAACCCGTGCTGACTTGTTATTTTTGCTGTACTATTTCCACTTGTACTTCTACATATTTTGTCTTTCTCTATTAAAACTGTGTTTATGTTATATTTTCTTAAATTATACATAAGATTAAGTCCGGTTAGCCCTCCACCTATTATGCATATATCCGTTTTTATATTTTCTTGTAATCTTTCAAATTTGTTAACTTCTTTTTCATCTACACTCTTAATCCAATACGATTTCATAAAAACCTCCATATTAAGCATTTTTTGCCCTATAAACTAATTATATTATTGCCTTAATTTGTTAAAATATTCAGTAGTTATTTATATTGGATTACAGTACCTACTTTTAAAAAGTATGAAAATATGGAATGGAAAGTGATTTGAATATAGAAATTCTTGAAAAATTTTGGTAGGGAATCTCGAATCCTTTTGAGGGCGCTACCAAAATCTCTCATAGAATTTCTATGAAAATCAGCTTGACCGACATATTTGAATACTTTTCAAAAGTAGGTACTGTAATCCAATTATGTTCTGACGCTTTTTCAATTTGCTTTAAATTTGGTTTATTTACAATTACTTCTTAGCTTTTTCGTTTCAATGTCACCTCAACCTCAAATTCCCTATAATTTCTTTGCACTTTTAGTGTTACCATATCTCCTGGAGCTTTTGTGTAAATATAACATCTTAAATCGCACATTCTCTCTAGCTTTTTTCCATCAATGGTTAATATAATATCTCCTTTTTTTAAATTTGCCTCTTCTGCTGCAGAATTTTTATTTACTCTTTCAATGTATATTCCCTCATTAAACCTTAAATTTTCATCTATATATCCTAATACATTTTTATCAAAAGCAAATACTCCTAGGCTTGCTTCATCAAATCTTCCGTTAGTTTTAAAACTGTTTATTACTGCTTTTACAGAGTTTATAGGAATTGCAAAACTTATTCCTTCTGCAGATGTAATTTTTACTCCATTTATTCCTATTACTTCCCCATCTATGTTTATAAGAGGTCCTCCACTATTTCCTGGGTTTATTGTGGCATCTGTTTGGATTAAATCTTCCATATATGTTTCTTGCTCATCTTCCTCAAATTTAATTGTTCTATTCAGAGCACTTATTATTCCAGATGTTACTGTTCTTTGAAATTCATATCCTATAGGGTTTCCTATTGCGTATACGGTTTCTCCTACCTGTATTTGGTCAGAATCTCCGAGTGGTGCTACAGTTAGCCCTGTTTGACTTATTTTTACCACTGACATATCTATATCTGTATTTGACCAAACCACCTGCCCTGTATATGTTTTTCCATCTACTAAAGTTACATAGCATTTACTATATTTTTCTCCACTAACGTGTGCATTTGTAAGAATATACCCATTTTCAGTTACAATTACTCCCGTACCCAATCCTAAATTTGTTATATTCTCATCAGAAAATATGCTACTGCCTGAATTTTCTATTTTAGAAATTCCTACAACAGAATCACTTAATTTAGAGAGCATCTCTGTAACAGTTTTATTTTTCTCTTGAACTTGCTCGACTGTTTGTGAGGTTCTCTCTATAGTTACATTGCTTTCTGCTAAATTCTCTTCACTAATTTGTACACTTTCATAAACTATGTAAGACAAAATTAAAATCAAAAAAACTAAAAGAGTAATTAACAACTTAATTAAATTCTCTTTTAGTTTTTTCTTCTTATCTCTATCTATATAATCCATAAATTTCCTCCTGGCAAAATTCCTTATCTATATTTTTGCCAAGATTTATAATTTTAAACAGTTGAATTAAGAATTTTATGGCTAAAGCCCAAGAAGTAGTATCTAAAAAAAGTATTTCAAATATGTCGGTCAAGCTGATTTTCATAGAAATTCTATGAGAAATTTTGGTAGCGCCCTCAAAAGAGTTTGAGATTCCCTACCAAAATTTTTCAAGAATTTCTATATTCAAATCACTTTCCATTCCATATTTTCATACTTTTTTTA
>CALXVA010000046.1 GCA_944391835.1 uncultured Clostridia bacterium
ATTATTAGTATTACTATGGTTATTACTAATGCTACTAAGGTTATACCTTTTTCTGTTGTTCTTTTTATTTGTCTTACTTCCATTTTATTTTTCTCCTTTCTATCTCTTTTTTATTGTTTTTTACTTAATTCTTTCTTTTGTTGTTTACTTCATCTTTCTTTATCCTCCTACCTTTTTTATTTTGTATATGTATGTTATTAAATTTAATATCTAAGTTCTTAATCACGCAAAAAGGACAGACTACATAACAACTTTTATGTTGCTACATAATCCATCCTTTATATCTATTCCTATTTTATTTAATTTTATTTTTATAATGCCTACTAATACTGTATTTTGAGCACAACAAATAAAGCTTATTTCTCTAGAACAAACTCTCTCTCTCTCTCTCTCTCTCTACAGTCTCAACGTTTCTAGGCATTTTTTACTTCCTCCTTGGTCTTTTTTATTCTTTCTTTTGTGCCTTGCCTGCAAACTATTTCTAGCATTTTTTCTTATGCTTTATCTAAACAATATATTTTTATTTTATGCTATTTGTATTTGCTTTTCAAGTATTTTTCAAATTTGTAACATATTTTTAATATTCCTGTAACACAGTTGTAATATTGGTAATTATATATTCATTCTGACGTATCTCATTTCTCTACTCCTTAAACTCCTTTGCAAGCTTTCCTATTGCTTTGGTTTCAATTCTGGATACATACGAACGTGATATACCCATCATTTCTGCTATTTCGTGTTGTGTTTTTGGCTTGGTTCCCTTAAGCCCGAACCTTAGCTCTATTATTGATTTTTCTCTATCTTTTAAAACTTCTTTCATCTTGTTATATAGTCTTTTAATTTTAAACTTTAAATCAACCTCTTCTTCAATGCTTCTTTCATCATTTTCCAAAACTTCTTGAAGAGTAACTGTATTGTCATCTTTATCTTTTCCTATCGGATCTTCCAAATATACCTCTGCATTAAGCTTTTTAGCACTTCTTAAGTACATCAATATTTCATTATCTATGCATCTTGCTACATACGTTGCAAGCCTTACACCTTTAGATGCCTCAAAACTATTTATGCCTTTTATTAGTCCTATTGTACCTATTGAAATTAAATCGTCCTGCTCTGCTTTTGCCGTACTATATTTTTTGCAAATGTGTGCAACTAGCCTTAAATTTCTTTCAATTAATATGTTACGTGCCTCTTCGCTTCCCCCTTTCATTTGTTCCAAATACATTTTCTCGTCCTCTGCCGACAATGGCTCTGGAAAAAGATTGTTACTTGATATATATCCTAATAGAAACACAGCTGATTTTAAAAATTCTACAAAGCTTATAGCTCCTAAACCTCCACAAAATGCAGTAAACATAAATGCACCTCCGACTTCTTTATACATAAATTATATGTGTAAGAAAATTAAAAGTGCCTGACCTTATAATTATAAAGTTGTACTATTTTGTAAGCTTTTTGAATAGTAATTTAGTGGTGATAGGTTTAAAAATAATTTTAATTTTTTTCAATAATATTTTTTCTAAGGAGTGAATAAGCTTGAATAAACTATTTGATTTCTTTATAGGAATATTGCTTGGTGCTGGTGCAATACTTCCGGGCGTTAGCAGTGGCGTTATTTGCGTAATTTTAGGTATGTATGATAAGTTAATTACCTCAATATTTAATTTATTTAAAGATTTTAAGAAAAACTTTTTTTACTTGCTTCCTATTGGTTTAGGTGGCGTTATTGGTGTATTTTTATTTGGTAATATACTAAAAATGCTTTTTAATACATTTCCTACTCAAACTAGTTTCTGCTTTATTGGGCTAATTTTAGGTAGTATTCCTTTATTAGTTAAAAAGGTAAATTCAGAGCATATATTTAGATTAAGATACATTCTATTTACAATTATATCTTTTATATTAGGATGTTTCTTAGTATTTTTGGAAAGTAAACTAAACTTATCTAATAGTATAGATTATTTTTCGTTCTTATTTCTTGTTTTGTCTGGATTTTTGATGGCTATTGGAGTTGTGTTTCCTGGTGTTAGTAACACTTTAATTCTAATGTGCATGCGGTGTTTACTCTACATATTTAGATAGTGTAGCTAGTATGAATTTAAGTGTTTTAGTTCCTATGGGTATTGGGCTTGTATTAGGCTGTGTATGCTTTTTAGTAATAATAAAGCTATTGCTTAAACACTTCTATATGCAAACCTATTATTCTATAATAGGTTTTACACTTGGCAGTGTGCTAGTGTTGTATAGTCCAATTTCATTTAACTTAGTAGGCATAGCTTCTATTCTATGCTTTATAATCGGATTTAAACTTGCTGGCAGGCTTTCAGGGTAAACCTGTCCCAAAAAGTGCCAAATGGCACTTTGGTGACAGGCACCAAAGTGTCATTTTTTTCTTCTTAGTATCCAGCCTTTTTCACATTTTATAGGCAACTTCATTTTTATACTTTGTCCTGCTTTGCCTGGGTTAACAGCGTCTACTTCCTCATCTGTTTCTGTGTCCCATAGTTTTTCTATTTTGAATTCTACTGGGGTTATTTGGTCTGGTATTAGTATTTCCATTGTGTCTCCAATTTTTAGCTTGTTTCTAATTTCTATAATATACCTTGCATTTTCTTCTTTATCTTCTATATTCATCTTTTCGCTATTTTTTTGTAATAAATCTTTTTTACTGTCGTCTACATCTTCTATATTCTCAATATCTTTTCCAACTACTTTTCCACCAAATTCATAGTCTGGGTTATATTGTTTTCCATCATATTCTTGGAAGTCTTTGTTGTTTCTATCATTAAAATAGAATGTTGTAAGTCCTCTGGTTTTTGTTTTTTCTAGCTCTTTTAAGTATTTTGTATAATCATATTTTTCTGGCTCTTTCATATAGTCATCAATGGCATTTCTATATGCATTTACTACACTTGCTAGGTAGTATTCGGTTTTTAGTCTTCCCTCTATTTTTAGGCTATCTATTCCCATTTCAATTATTTCTGGTATTTCTTTTATTAAACATAAATCTTTAGATGAAAATATGTATGTTCCTTTTTCGTCGTGTTCTACTGGCATCAAATTGCCTGGTTTGTTATGTTCTTCTACATACACATTATATGCCCATCTGCAACTTTGTGCACAGTCTCCAAGGTTTGCACTTCTTGAAGCTAAGAAGTCACTTAAAAAGCATCTGCCTGAATATCCAAAGCATATTGCTCCATGAACAAACATCTCTACTTCTAAGTCTTTTGGCTTATTTTCCATTATTTTTCTAATTTGCTCTTTGTTCATTTCTCTTCCAAGTATTACCCTTTTTGCTCCATTTTTGTACCAAAAATTTGCAGAATGATAGCTTACAGTATTTGCCTGTGTACTTATGTGTATATCTACATCTGGTGCATATTCTTTTAAGATGTCTATTACTCCTCCATCAGATGCAATAATTCCATCTACTTTCATCTCATTTAACATTTTTGCTTGTTTTTTTATTTCTTCGTAATACTCGTCCCAAGCATATATGTTTATAGCTGCATATACTTTTTTACCTATACTATGTGCATATTCTATTGTTTTTGCTAAATCATTATCATCTACTTCTGCTCTGCTTCTTAAAGATAAGCTTCCTGTTCCACAATATACTGCATCTGCTCCATACATAAATGCAGTTTTTGCTTTTTCAAATGACCCTGCTGGTGCTAATAATTCTGGTTTTTTCATTTTATTTTCTTTCCTTTCTGTCAATCAAAATTAATATTTTTAGCTGTTCTCTATATAAATTTCAAAAGGCATAGACTATATTTTTTTATTCATATAATAGCTTTTTTATGCAATTTATTGGTTGTTTCTATTTTAACTTTTCATCAAAATATCCACTTATTTCTTCTAAATTTTCAAAATTTTTCTGCCTTAGTATATCATAAGCAACTATTGCAACAGAATTAGATAAATTTAAAGAGCGCAATGTTGGTCTCATTGGAATTCGAATTGTTTTGTCGATGTATTTTAACAAAATGTCTTCTGGAAGGCCTTTTGTTTCTTTTCCAAATAAAGCAAATACTTCGTCCATTTTAGAATAATCTGGCTCAGAATATACGTGCTTTCCCTTTGTTGTAACAAAGAACATGTTGTGATTTTCTGGTTTATATTTTTCAAGGAATTTTTCAAATGATATGTGCTCTTCTATTTCTAATTTATCCCAATAGTCGAGTCCTGCTCTTTTTACTGCTTTTTCGGTTATTTTAAATCCTAATGGGTGCACTAAATGAAGTTTTGCTCCAAGTGCAGCACATGTTCTCGCAATGTTTCCAGTGTTTTGAGGTATTTCTGGTTCTACTAATACTATATTCAACTTCATTAAAAAAATCAATTCCTTTCTGTGTTTTACTTTAAAGTACGCATTTTTCTTTAGAATTAGCTTTCCTTATTTTTATTAAGTCTTCACTATTATACTACAAAATTCTGCTAGTTACAATCCTTTTAGCACCATTTACTTGACAGTAAGTTATTATTATTTTTAGTTGTTTTATGTAAAGTTTAGTTAAACTTTTCTTAATACCGTTTACTTTTTGCCTAAAATCTGATATTATATATACATTGTAGAAAGGGATGTAATTATGGAAGCAAATAATGAAATAAATTCAAAAGAAAAGATTGTTGTAACTAATACCCCAAAAACAGCTAATAGAAAAACTACTAAAGATAACAAACTTTCTAGCCAAAAGAAATTACCTAGAGCATATTTATATTTTATATATTTTATAGTTTTCGCTTTTATAGGTTGGCTTATAGAAACTGCATTTAGTTATTACTCTCTCGGTCACTTTACCAAAAGAGGTTTTTTGTATGGATCTCTTTGCCCAATATATGGTTGGGGTGCTATTATACTTATTATGTTTTTTAGCACATATAAAAAGAAAAATTTTAAGCTATTTATATATTCAGCCATTATATTTACATTATTCGAATATTTAGTAAGTTTTGGTATGGAAGCGTTATTCTCTCTAAAATGGTGGGATTATACTGAAGAATTTATGAATTTAAACGGAAGAGTAAGTATATTTTATTCCTTTGCTTGGGGAATAATTGCAATATTAGTTATAAATTTTATTTATCCATTCTTTAAAAAGAAAATAAATTTGGTACTATCCAAAATTCCATTTAGCCTTCAAGTTACCATCGTATATATACTTTTTGCTATATTTGCAACAGATACAGTGTTATCTTTTATACGATATTTGGCATAATTTTCTAAATATACTAGACATTCGTCATAAAAAGAGTTATAATAGTTTTATGTAAAATTTATTTTTTACAAATCATTTTTAATTGGAGGAACATCTTATGACAAGCAAAACTTACGGAGAGAACATGTCCACTTTGGATGCCGAAGCGGATGCCCGGTACTTCCGTCGCAGGTTCGAAAGAGCTTTAGAGAGGAAGGATTATCCTCGTCTCCGTGAACTGGTGGAGGAGGGCAGAAGGTACAACTACCCGATGCCCGTTACCAACGACGTAAATGTGCTTGAGATGAAAGCTGATGCTTTCATGAATAGCTTTAGGTGGGCAGAAATCCACCATAACTATTCTGAGATTGTCAGACTGTTCCACGAAGCCATTAAGGATGGCTATCCCATCCCTGCGCCGCGAACCCCCATTGGATTGAGTCTCATCATCGGACTCATGAGTTCTAGTAAGTAACTATTCGTAAGTAAAAACCTCAAACCCCAGAGATGCAATATTCTCTGGGGTCTCTTTTATTGTATAGGGAATGGCGACTTATTATTTGATATTCCAGTACTTTTAACGATTATTTTCTTTGCTATTGCTAAGCCGTCTCCTACTTCTAAAACTTTAACATCGAATTGTTTATTTTCTTGTAATTCGTTTAGTTCCCTTAAAAATTCTCTTAAATTTCTTACTGCTGTACGTTGTTTATGCTTATTGTAGTCACTTAGTACATATCCTTTATATAAAACATTGTCTGCAAATATTACTCCGGTTGGTGCAAGCATTCGCAAGGCTTCTTTTAAGAAAAACGGATATTTCCCCTTTGATGCATCTATAAACACCATATCATATTTTTCATTTAATTTTGGTAGTATTTCTACTGCATCACCTTGAATGATATTTATTTTTTCCTCTACTTCTGCTCTTTTTATATTTTCCCTTGCTTCTATTACTCTCTCTTCTTCTCTTTCAATTGTATCTATTTTTCCATTTTCTGCCAAGAATTCTGAAAAGCAAATTGCAGAATATCCAACAGCTGTACCAATTTCTAGTATTCTTTTTGGTTTAAATAGTTTTAATTCTTCTTCTATAACAGCTAATGTGTCGTCCATTATTATTGGAATATGGTCTTCTAGTGCTTTTGATTTTATTTTTTCTAGTTCTTTTTTGTTCATTTTACTTCTTCTCCTCTTTGGAACAAGGGGACAGACAATTTTATTCCTTTTTTATGCAAAGGGACAGACATATATCAGTTAAAAAAATCAAACTTCTATACGCCTGTCCCCAAACCCGACATCTCTGTCGGAAAAGAGCCTGTCCCCAAACCCGACATTTTACTCTTTCTTTCTTGCTTCTCTTTCTCTAGTCTTACTGTCTAATATTTTCTTTCTTAGACGTATGCTTTTTGGTGTTACTTCAACTAGTTCGTCATCTTGTATAAATTCTATTGCTTTCTCTAGTGATAGTTTTATTGGTGGTACTAGTCTTAATGCATCGTCTGAACCTGACGCTCTTGTATTTGTTAAGTGTTTTTCTTTACATACGTTTATAGAGATGTCTTCATTTCTAGAGTTTATTCCAACTATCATACCTTCATATACTTCTACACCTGCACCTATAAATAGTTCTCCTCTTTCTTGTGCATTGTATAGTCCATAAGTTACTGATGTTCCTTGCTCAAATGCTACAAGCACACCTCTTGTTCTAGCTTGTATGTCGCCTTTGTATGGTTCATAGCATTCAAAAGTGCTATTCATTGTACCTTCACCTTTTGTATCTGTTAAAAATTCTGTTCTGTATCCAATTATTCCTCTTGCTGGTATTTTAAACTCTACCTTTGTATGCCCAGCTTCTGCTGGTTCCATATTTAGCATTTCTGCTTTACGTCTACCAAGTTTTTCTATAACATTTCCTATGCAGTCGTCTGGTACGTTTACAACTAATCTTTCCATTGGTTCGCATTTTACACCATCTATGTCTTTGAAAATAACTTTTGGACGAGATACTAAAAGTTCAAATCCTTCTCTTCTCATATTTTCTATTAAAACTGATAAGTGTAGTTCTCCACGTCCACATACTTCAAAGCTATCTGCTGAGCTTGTTTCTTTTACACGTAAACTTACGTTTCTTTCTAGCTCTTTCATCAATCTATCACGTATATGTCTTGATGTTACAAATTGTCCTTCTTTTCCTGCGAATGGTCCATTGTTTACACTAAATGTCATAGATACCGTTGGCTCATCTATATCTACAAATGGTATTTTTTCTGGATTATTTATGTCACATATTGTATCTCCAATATTTATATCTGCTATACCAGATACACATACTATATCTCCTGCTGATACTTCTTCTTTTTCTACTCTTTTTAATCCTTCATAGGTATATAGTTTTGCTATTTTTCCATTTTCTGTTTTGTCTGCTTTGCACACAGCAACACTCATACCATTATTTATAGTTCCTCTTTCAATTCTTCCTACTGCAATTCTACCCAAGTAGTCATCATAGTCTATATTTGATACAAGCATTTGCATGCTTCCATCCATATCGCACTTTGGTGGCTCTATGCTTGATATTATTGTGTCAAATATGCAGTTTACATTATCACTTTCATCCTCTAAATGCATTTTTGCTATTCCGTTTTTTGCTGATGCATAAATTACTGAGAAGTCTAATTGCTCATCATTTGCATTTAATTCGATGAATAATTCTAATACTTTATCTACAACTTTTAAAGGTTCTGCACCTGGTCTATCTATTTTATTTATTATTACTATTGGCTTTAAGTTTAGTGCTAAAGATTTTTTTAGTACCTCTCTTGTTTGTGGCATTGGTCCTTCGAAAGCATCAACTAATAAAAGTACACCATCCACCATTTTTAGTACACGCTCAACTTCTCCTCCAAAGTCTGCATGTCCTGGGGTGTCTACTATATTTATTTTTGTTCCGTTATACATAACAGAGGTGTTTTTAGATAAAATTGTAATTCCTCTTTCTTTTTCTATGTCGTTTGAATCCATTATTCTTTCGTCTACTTGCTCATTTGCTCTAAAAACATGACTTTGTTTTAAAAGAGCATCTACCAAAGTAGTTTTACCATGGTCAACGTGTGCAATTATTGCAACATTTCTAATGTTTTGGTTGTTCATACTAATTACTCCTTTTAATTCAAATTTATCATAACTTAAGACGTTTTCCAATATTTTCGTTGAAAAACGCCTATTTCTCAAAAATCAACTTATAAAATTATACACCTATTATGTAATTTTGTCAATTCAAACTTCTTATCTTTCAATAGGCTGTAAGTTTTTATTTTTGCTCCTTGTGTATACAAACTGTGCGAACACAAATATCAATCCTAATTTGTAGGTTCTTTCTCTGTAAATTCTTTAATTTTGGTCATAACAATATCTGTTGCTTCGTCTAGCTTGTCCTTCTGATTTTTATAATTGCTTAAATCTATTGGCTCCCCGTAATTTATATACACCTTACTAAATGGCTTAAATGTTCCATGTATTCCTGTAGGTATAATTTTTACACCAGATTTTATAGCCATATATGCTGCGCCATTTTTAGCTTTCATATTTTTCTCCATACCTTTACGAGTACCTTCTGGGAATATGCCTAACAATTCTCCATTTTTTAGCACTTTTAAGCATCTTTTCATAGCTTCTATGTCTTGCATATCTCTCTTTATTGGAATAGCATCAAATAAATGACCTAGCCAAAATAGTATTCCATGTGTAAATAAATCTTCTTTTGCGACAAAATTTACTTTTCTTTTATTAAATAATACTATTGCAGCTGCATCAAGATAATTTATATGGTTTGAGCAGATAATGTATGCACCTTCTTTTGGCATCTCACCTGTTATTTTTACTCTATATGCAATTCTATAAGCTGTTCGTAACACTACCTTTACAACAGCCCTTACAAATTTTTTCCATCCTGTTTCCTTACGAGCTTTATATATTTTTTCTTGCATTTTTATGTCTTTTTTCTTTTTCTTGATAATACCACTTATTTCGCGTACAACTTGTTTTATACTCATTGTTGTTGTGTCTATTACTTCTGCATCATGTGCTACTTTTAAAGCCCCTATTTCTTTTTTCTTGTCATTTTCGTCCCTTGTTTTTATGTTGTTCAAGATATCAACATAAGACATGTTTATTCCTTTTTCTTTGTTTTGGTTGAATCTTCTTTTTGCTCTTTCTTCTAAATCTGCATCTAAATATATCTTCACGTCAGCAGATGGAAATACATAAGTTCCAATATCTCTTCCTTCCATTATAACGTCTTTGCCCTCTGCCATTTTTCTTTGAAGCTCTACCATGCTTAAACGTACTTCTTTTATGCTAGATACTTGTGATACTTGTTCAGTTACTTCTTTATCTCTTATTTTTTTAGTAACATCTTCTCCATTTAAAATGATTTTTTGTTCTCCATCTTCTATTTTAATTTCAATTTTAATATTGTTTAATAGTTCTTTAATTTTGTCTAACTCATCTAGCTTAATGCCTTTATTAAGCATCGCTAGTGTTACACATCTATATGTTGCTCCTGTATCTATATTTACTAACTTAAATTTTTTTGATAAAATCTTGGTAACGGTTCCCTTTCCTGTTCCTGCAGGTCCATCGATTGCTACTACAAATGACATTTTTTCCTCCTACTGTATTGTTATAAAGTGTTTTTTCTTTTATATTGTTTGTTAACTGTATAAGAATTTATATTCTAGAATATTTAAAATCTATTTAATTGCTTAATCACTTTACAATAATAACATTATTATATATTATTTATTTACTATTATTCTCTGGCATGTGTATTCCTTTGGCCAATACAGACACCTCTTGCACATTCATTGTTGTTAATCTTTCTATTTCTTTTTTTACTTTTTGCTTAAATTCTCTTAGTACCTTCACTATATTGTAACCAAAAATCACATATACCTCTACATATATATTCGTAGCACCAATAGAATTTTCAACTCTTACCCTAGAAACTCTATGAATTCCCTCGTTTTTTTTAGCAACATATTCTGTTATTTGCCTAAATACTGTATCCGAAATGGTAAATTTTCCTAAATAACTAAATGTTGGTCTTATAATTGATTTTTCTGATATATACGGCTCATCATTTCTTCGGTACTTAAAAATTTGAAGTGGGTCTAAGATATATCCTGCAAAATCTCTTTTTATTTCAAATGTTGGAACTGGTATAACGTGCTTTCCTTCTGTAGTTCTTATTCTTTTAGCAGTTTCCATTTCTAGTTCAGTAGCCACTTCATTTATATATATTGTTTTTTCTGGTTTCTCTAACCCCAAATTTTCGGCAATTTTTTCTACCATACCATCTGATGTACCAAGTATTAAAATAGAATCTGGATTAATTTTTTTTAAAGCATCTACCATATTTTCTCTATCTTCTTTATCCATAAAAATCGCTTTTTTTACTGTTTCGACTTTTGTAGGAGCTTTTTTAGCTGAATATCCTGCTACTACATCATTATCGTGTATTAGTAGTCCATCATCTATTATATAATGTACATTATTTTCACTTGCCACCAATTGTGCTCTATAGCTTTTTCCTGTTCCAGACGGTCCAACAAAAGCATATACCTTTGTTTTTAAACTCATTTTTTTCACTCTCCATTTTAGATTATATCATTTTATGCTATATGTATCAAGAAAATACTAGAAAAAAGACAAAAAAATCCACATAATAGGAAAACTATTATGCGGATAATTTTTTATTTATTTGGTATAAATGGAATTATTCTTCCTGCAAAGTCACTAAAGTTTTGTGATTGCAATATTACTTTTCCTGGACCTACAAGTTTAGTCATGAATAATCCTTCTCCTCCTAAAAAGATATTGCCTAGTCCTTTTACCATTTCTACTTCGTAGGAAACAGTTGGTTCAAATGCAACAACATTTCCTGTATCTACTTTTAAAACTTCTCCTGCCTGTAATTCTTTTTCTATTGGATCTCCATCAACTTCTAGGAATAACATTCCTTTTCCTTGGACCTTTTGTAGTATAAAGCCTTCTCCTCCAAATAAGCCCGCCGTAAATTTTTTAGAGAATGTAACAGATGTTTCTACACCATCTTCTGCACACAAGAAAGAACCCTTTTGTACTGTAATTCCATTTGGTTTTTCTGATAAATTTACTGGTATTATGTTTCCTGGTACAGTTGTTGCAAATGCTATGGTTGCCCCATCTCTTTCTGCTGTAAAATTTGCTATAAATAAAGATTCTCCTGAAAACATTCTGCCAATTCCTTTCATTAAGCCTCCTCTTGCATTTGTTTTCATTGATATACCATCAGTTTGGTATGTCATTCCTCCTGATTGCGTATACATTGTTTCTCCATTGTTTAATGTTACTTCTACTACTGGTACAGTTTGACCTATAATTTTGTATTGCATTTTAAAATCCCCCTTATTTTTTTCCTACATTATATGGTAAGATTTATCCGTTGTCAATAACTGTAGACAAAAGGGACACACAATTTTGTCCACATTATTCCATCTCTAACAAGCAAAATGTATACTCATATTTTTCCTTATACTCAGTATAGAAATACACTTCATCTAATTTCTTTGCATTATCATACTTTTCCATTATTTCGTTTGCTATTGTTGTGCTGTTAGAATTTATTACCCATATTCTGCCTTTATAATCTACTAACATGTCTAAATTATGTACTACTTTCATATGTGGTCCAAAAGCTTTATATGCTTCGTCTACATTCCAATATGCTCCATCAAAGAAGTACTGCTCTACTTCTGGAAAGTTTGCAGAAACTACAAATCCAGATGCTTCATTTCCATATACTATAATGTCTCCCTCTTCTATGTTTTCTTCTAAGTATGTTATTGGTTTGTTATTACTTTCATCATAGTTAATGTTTATTAGTCCTACATTTATATATGTAGAAATTGCTAGTGTTATTGCTAATATGATTATGTTTATATATTTGTTGCCATACTTGCCCATTATAAAGCTTACAAAGAATATGAATAAGCCTGTAATACATAACATATAGCGTGCATATAGTATTGGTTGTGACATTACAAGTGATATTATCCATATTACAATTAATATTAAAGCATAAGCTCCAAAGCTATATTTGAAAGGTTTATTTTCTTCTTTATCTTTTCTATTTCGTATCCATAAATATATTAAATAAATGCATATTATTCCTCCAAAAGTCCATCCAACCCATTCTGGTACATAAATCATTTTATTTAAATTTCCAGTAAATTGGAATAAAAACATTTCTATTAATGTTTCTGGGAAACTCATTTCTATCCAAAAGCCTGCAGATACTTGTTTCATTTGTAAAAATAAGTACACAAGCCAAGGTAAATATGCAATTATTTGAATTACTGCCGATATTATAAATCTTCTTAAATTTGGTACAAACTTTTTTGCTTTTACTGATTTTCGTACTAAGAATATGAATAGCAT